>JANOLM010000594.1:0-22543 GCA_031419815.1 Bacteroidia bacterium | reverse complement strand
TAAGAAAGGAATCTATCAAACGTGAAATTCAGCAAGACGTCCTTCTTAAAGAAATCCTTTCCATCTCCCGCAGGGTGGGCACACTGGAGGATAAGCGATAGGTTAAGCTCCGCCTAAATCACCAATTTCAAAAGAGGTAATATAAGTGGCAAAATATTGATTAGGAAATTTATACAAAGGCACAAAATTTCACTCAGCAAAATTCATTACTTAATTCTGACTGTCTAAAAAATCATCCCACTCGCCCACACTGCCATTGGCATAATCCTTTAAGAAAATTGCATAAGAGGGCTTATGTGGTCTCTTTTTTAAAGTCATTTCAGCTTCTTCTGGAGTATAATCTCCTTTTTTGGCATTGCACCTTTTGCAAGCTGTTGCAAGATTCAACCAGGAGTGGGCTCCGCCACGTGAACTGGGAATGACATGATCCAACGTGAGATCTTTTCTAGTTCCGCAATATTGACATTCAGAATTGTCGCGCTTAAAAATATTTTGCCTCGTGAGGTTTACTCCTTTGTAAGGTGCATGCACATAGCGGTTCAAGCGTATCACCGAAGGCATAGCATAGCTTTGGGTAACAGAATGCAACTTGTAGCCATTGGCAGGACGCACCATCTCACTTTTGTTAAGGTACACCAAAATGAACGCACGTTGCACCGAACACACCATGAGTGGGCTGAAGTCTTGATTGAGTACCAATACCCTGCTATTCATTTAGGAAATATAAAACCAATCTTTGGGTTTTTCAAGGCTACATCAGTAAGCAGTTGGCAGTAGGCAAAATGTAATGACGAGAAAAATATCTCATAAACTTTGCCTAACTGCTGACTGCCTACTTTCTTACGAGTTACTACTCAATATTCTTCTAATGCCTGCCAGATGGTGAGTATAAATCTTTGTCTCGGCATTCAGTATGCCTTCCTCCAGCAGGTGATCGATGTGAACTTTGCCTGAGGCATGGATGATTTTTTCATCCGAAAGAATAATGCCAACGTGTATAATGTGGCCTTCTGCATTTTGAAAAAATGCTAAATCACCGGGCTGTGCCTCCGAAATGGTTTTGACTTTCTTTCCATGATTTGCCTGCTGCCCAGCATCGCGCAGCAGCGGATAACCGGAAATCTTAAATACCATTTGCGTAAATCCGGAACAATCAATTCCGAAAGGGCTCTTGCCACCCCATTGATAAGGTGCATTGAGATACTTGAGCGCAATGGACTTTAAAAACTCAAAGTCCCGCTTCTGACCCAGGCTCTTTGATTCTCCATTGAAGGCAAATTGCTCCTCCATTCTAAATAACTCTGAATTAGAAATAGGTACAATGCTTCCCATTAAAATGGTGAGCGGATTTTTTTTATAAAGAAGGCTGCTGGTTAAGTCTGTTGAGATTTTATAGTTAGTGTGATTGATCTGTTCAAAAAATTCTTTTGTAATGGAATGATGTTGTTTTTGATCTACCCAGCCTTCAAATAAATCGGCATGGATGCGGATACGAACCCATTTCTTATTATCTGAAACCAGCGTCACTTCATAATGATCCCCAAAGAGGAGCTGCGTCACTTGCTCTGACTGATCGCTTGGATCCTTTCTCACTGACACCAGGGCCAGGCGGCAAACTCCATGATCAATTACTTCCATGAAAAATTCTTTTTATCTGATTTTTATTCTACTTAGTTCTCGTTTCACATCGCGCTCTTTTATCGAGTCACGTTTATCATGCGTTTTCTTTCCTTTGCCAACAGCTATCTCCAGTTTAGCAAATCCTCTATCGGTAATAAACAATCTAAGAGGTAAGAGTGTAAGGCCTTTTTCCTCCACTCTCTTTTCAATTTTTATAATCTCTGATTTTTTAAGCAAGAGCTTTCTTTCACGGGTGGCATCATGATTAAAGTGCATGCCATGCGAGTAAGGTGATATATTAATCCCTTTCACATAGGCCTCGCCATTGTTAAAATAAACATAGCCATCCTGCAAATTTACTTTGCCTTCGCGAATAGATTTTATCTCGGTGCCCGTCAAGACCATTCCCGCAATATATTTTTCCTGCAGTTCATATTCAAAGCTTGCCTGCCTGTTCTTAATATTAATATCTTTTGAAAATCTATTTTTAATCATCTTGTAATTTCGTAAACAAACTCTTTAACTTATCCTTCTTCAACATTTTCTGTCCTGTTCTCCCAATGGCCACCAACCGATTACCGCAGGTTGCTTTAATAGAACAAATTAGTTCATTTCTTTCAATCTTTTCTATCGTTGCCACGATGTTAAGTTCTTCGCCAACAAAAGCCGGGCTTTTATGATCGATGCTTAAAAATGTTCCTACTCCTTCTTCATCATCCTCCTTCATCTCTAAAAAAAATAAGCGTGATGACCACTCAAAATCACGCGCCAGGGCAAAGGTAGAACAAACGGCATGCAACACTTCTCCATGAAAAGAAGCCTGGTCAGATTCTTCCACTGTTTTTTTATACACCTTCTGGTCGCCTGCTTTAAAAATGTTCTTCATTCTTTTACCGTTAAAAGTTAATAGTTATAAGTTAATTGTGAATAGGAGCTATTAACGATTAACCTTTCTCTATTAACTATTTTCAAATGACAAGACTCGCGTCAGGTGCAACATCCAAACCACAAAACTCACCTTTTAAAAATTTATAATGCGCTACCATAGCGATCATGGCGGCATTGTCAGTGCAATATTGAAATTCAGGAATGTATATTTTCCAATCCATTTTTCCTGCGTTACCTTTTAATTTATTTCTTAAACCAGAATTTGCTGCCACTCCTCCCGCTATTGCAATCTCTTTTATGCCGGTTTCTTTGCTGGCCTTCTTCAAACGTAGCATCAACATGTTCACTAAATGATATTGCAAGCTTGCACAAATATTAGCGATGTTCTTTTCCACAAAATCAGGAGCTTTCAATTTTTCATCACGAAGGAAATAAAGAAACGCAGTCTTAATTCCACTAAACGAGAAATCCAATCCCGGCATGTTAGTCTCAGGAAAAGAATAAGACTTTGGATTGCCTTGCTGTGCGTATTGATCGATAAGCGGCCCACCCGGATAAGGTAGGCCTAAAATCTTTGCTGCCTTATCGAATGCCTCACCCACCGCGTCATCCTGTGTCTCTCCTATTACCGTCATGTCGAGAAAATCCTTAACCAACACAATTTGTGTATGGCCTCCGCTCACGGTCAAACACAAGAAAGGAAAGTTAGGCATAGGTTGTGAAACATCTGTCCCGTTGTGAGGAATAAAATGAGCAAGAACATGAGCTTGCATATGGTTTACCTCAATCATAGGAATGCCCAGCGCCAGAGCCAATCCTTTGGCAAAAGAAACACCTACCAGCAAAGATCCCATGAGGCCGGGGCCACGTGTGAATGCTACTGCATTTAAATCAGACAAATTAATACCAGAGGTTGTAATCGCTTCGTTAACCACCTTAACAATATTTTGTTGATGGGCACGCGATGCCAACTCAGGCACTACACCTCCATATTTCTGATGCACGGCTTGCGAGGCGATAACATTATTAAGTACCTTGCCATTTCGGACAACAGCGGCTGATGTTTCATCACAAGAAGACTCAATGGCGAGGATAACAGGTAGTATTTTTTGATCCATGAACCTGCAAGGTATAAAAAATAGATTTTTCAGGAGGCTCAAAAAAATAGTCGCATACACTGTAATTTTTGTAGTCGCTTTTCTTACGCTGGGCTTTATTACGCTGCAAATTCCTGCCGTGCAAGAAAATCTTATCAGTCGCTATTTAACCAACTTCTCCACAAACACTAATTTTAAGACAACTGTTGAATCGTTCAACCTGGTGTGGTACGACCGACTTGAAATCAATGGGCTGTTAATAAAGGATCCAGAGAAAAACACCATGATAAGAGCAAAGAGGCTTAAAGTAAATTTTGTCTTCCACAGGCTGCTCCAAAAAAATGACGTCAATATCGATGCTGTTGAACTTGACAGCACCCAAGTTAGTCTGATCACCATTCCGGAATCTGACTCGGTAGAGGATCTCAACATCAACATCCTTATTGCCCAGATTAACAAAATGCTTTCTTCCGGCACAGGTGGCGGTGGTTCCAAAGTGAATATCGGAGAAGTCATTATCACTAATGCTTTGTTTCATTACAATGATCAGGAAAAAAAAGATTCAATTACCCCAGGGTTTGATTCTAAGCACTTCAGCTTATCTCTACCTGAGGTACAGGCACAGAATTTTAAAATCTATGGCGACACCACACAGTTTGATGTATTGAACCTACAAGCAATAGATATAAAGACCAAGCTAAAAGTCGATCAACTTCAAACTTTTTTCCGACTCTCTCAAAACTCAATGGAATTTTTAGGGATACATCTAAAAGTCGGCAAAAGTGTTGTTAATGATACCATCATTTTTAACTATAAAAGTCAGCAAGACTTAAGTGACTTTGTAAAAAAGGTAAATCTTAAAGCCCATCTTTCAAGTACCACAATCCATCCAGACGATCTTACTCTATTTGCTCCTGAGGCTTCCATACTAAAACACCATCTTCACCTCAGCGGAATCTTGACAGGAAAAATAAGCAAGCTCTCCTATAAACAAATGAACATCGGGTATGGCAATACCGTCTTCAACGGAAGTCTTCAAATGGATGGCCTTCCCAACATCAAAGAAACCTTTATGAATATAAAACTTTCGAAAAGCAAAATTGATATTGCCGATTTCGAATTCCTCATCCCAAAAGACGCTTACTCGCGAATAGCACCGATGGAAACCTTCACCCTCAATGGTACCTTCTCAGGGTATATAACCGACTTTGTTGCTAAGGGAGATTTTGATGGCCCGCTTGGCAAGATAGCTTCGGATATTAATCTTAAAATCAATGAAGAAAATATAGACCGCTCCACGTATAAAGGAAATCTGAAGCTCAATGATTTTGAGCTAGGTAAATATCTGAAGGATACAGTGACTTATCAAAAGGTTTCATTGGAAGGACGCATCCAGGGAAAAGGCTTGACGGAATTGACAGCAGATTTTTTATTAACAGGTTCAGTTTCTTCGTTGGGGATTCAAGGTTATAATTATCAAAATATTTTAACAGACGCCCACTTTTCGAAGCAGTTTTTTCAAGGTGTTCTCAAAATTGATGATCCCAACCTACAGTTTAATGCTACCGGATCAATTGATTTTAGAAAAGGTAAAAATCTTGTGAATGTAACAGCAAAGTTAGATACTGTCTTTCTCCAACCCTTAATACATTCCAAAAAGAATATTTTTATTCAGTCATTTATCGACATTGATACGCAAGGGTTGGAATTGGATAGCCTTTTTGGAGAGGTTACCTTACGGGAAACTACAATTCAATATGATGATGAATCACTTGAGTTTGATTCGGTTTATTTGATTTCAGCAGCAGAGGGCGAAATGAAAAAGCTCACCTTGCGCAGTTCACTGTTGGATATAGACCTGGAGGGTAAATATTATTACTCCACCTTATTCAACGACTTACAAAAACTAATAAAAGAATTTTACCTGAACCTTGAAAACGATAAGGCTGCCTCAGAAAGATATTATCTCGAAAAACGAAAAAGCAGCCAGGAGTACAATGCCTCCATTCGCGTAACCCTTCACAACATCAACCCCATTATTGATCTGGCTGATATCAACTTGCATATTTCGTCCAATACCTACATTGAGGGCAAATTTGTAAATGGATACACGTCCATCGTTGATGTGTTTACTAAAATTGATTCGATTAAATATGAGGATATACTTACGTTGAACAATCAAATTGAATTTACCGGCTCAAAAATAAGAGACAGCACCAACGTGCTGGCCATGCTCACCATAAACTCTGAAAAGCAAATCCTGAAAGGGTTTTCAACTCAAAATTTATTGGCAGAAGGTATTTGGAACAAGGATCATATTGATGTGGGTATTGATTTTGATCAAAAAGAAAGAGATAATCTCGTCAGGCTGAAAGCTGAAATTGACTTTCTTGCCGACAGTACAAAAATAAAAATCCTTCCTTCGCGCATCCGGGCACTTGAAAAAGATTGGCTTATCAACCAAAAAAATTATATCCTCTTTTCAGGCCAGGAAATAAATGTTCATCAACTAGAGTTACATCACGATGACGAATCTATCCTAGTGAATGGTAGGGTTTCAAAACAGCCGGAGGAAAAACTAATATTGACACTAAACAATTTAAGTCTGGACATTCTCAATACCATCAGCACCGAAAAGTTTTCAGGTACCTTAAATGGTCAGGTGGAAGGGCGTAATCTTTATCTGAATTCATACCTGCAGAATAATATTGCGATCAGTGACTTTACCATCAATAATTTTTTAATTGGAGACATCACGGGTGTAAATACATGGAACCCTGAAGAAAAGTTATTTGATATTAATTTCTTTATCGATCGGCTCGGCAAACGCACGGTAAACTTGATTGGAAATTACAATCCTGCAAAAGAAAAAGATCCCTTGGATGTAAACGCTAAATTAGAAAGTGTAAACCTTAAAATTTTAGAGCCGCTTTTAAAGGATACTTTTTCGGAAATGGATGGAACTCTAACAGGCTCTTATCATGTTACCGGAAATTTTTCACAACCTGACATAACCGGGGAAGGTCAAATTGAAGGCGGCCAGATTATGATCAATTACCTGAGGACAAAATATTCATACGGTGGGGTGCTAGAGATGAGCCCCACCCAGATTATTTTCAAAGAACTTGAACTAACCGATGCTTTTAAAAATAAAGGTAAGTTGGACGGCTACGTTGCTCATCGAAATTTTAATAAATTCAGAATTAATTTGGACGGCTCCTTTAGGAATTTCCAGGTGTTGAATTCAACCTCCAAAGATAATAGCCTGTTTTATGGACAAGGATATGCAACCGGAAAACTGAATATTTTCGGGCCCACTTCAAACCTTAAGTTCTCAGCCACTGTGCGCACAGAAAAGAATACAAGAATTTTTATCCCGATTAGTGGATCGGGCAGTCTGGGCGAAAAAGATTTTATAAGATTTACAGATTTCTCAGACTCTACAAAATCCAAAGAAACAGGTATCGTCAAAAAAAGAGAATCATCCGGTATCACAATGGATTTGAACATAGACATCACCCCCGATGCTTATGGTGAAATCATTTTCGATTTAAAAGCTGGGGATATTATCCGAGGCAGGGGCAATGGTGACTTACATGTGCTTCTGGATACAAAAGGAGATTTCAATATGTTTGGTTCGCTTGAATTTACTCAGGGCGCATACAACTTCACCCTGTTCGACATCATTAATAAAGAATTCATTGTGAAACGAGGTAGCCGGATTTCATGGTTTGGCGACCCCTATGAGGCCAACATGAACATCACAGCAAGCTATCGCCAACTCACCTCATTTGGCCCAATACTATCTGACCAAACCTACGCAAGTTCTCCTCAAATCAAACGAAGGTATCCAGCCGAAGTGCTGTTAAAACTGGATGGACCCATGCTTTCCCCACAAATCAATTTTGACATTGTTGCCCAAAATTTACCGGATAATCTTGTTGTGGAGGGAAAACCTCCTGTTCGTCTTCAGTTTGAGTTTAATGCTTTCAGAGCAAAATTAGACGAACAAGAACTGAAACGACAAGTATTCAGTCTCATTGTCTTAAAACGATTTTCGCCACCGGAATCCTTTAATACCAGTGGCACCTTATACAACAGTGTGAGTGAGTTACTTTCTAACCAATTGAGTTACTGGCTATCGCAGGTAGATCAAAATCTGGAATTCAATCTGGATCTTGGTACGTTAGACCAGGAGGCTTTTAACACTTTTCAGCTTCGCTTATCCTACTCTTTTCTTAACGGCCGCTTACGCGTAACCCGTGATGGCACAATCGCTACCAATCAAACCAAACAATCAGACATCAGTTCCCTGGCGGGCGATTGGACTGTTGATTATCTATTAACCCCAGATGGAAAATTTAAAGTGAAGATGTACAGTCGATCAAACTACAATCAACTAACAAGTTCTCTCAACACCCAAACTGCTGTAACGACAGGGTTCAGTTTGTTGTACACAGAAAATTTTAACAACCTGAAAGATTTATGGATGAGGAGAAGAAAGGAAGTGGCGGAGCAAGGGACAAAGCCTGACGAAGAAAACAATTGATGTATGTGCAAATTGATCCTCCACAAGATGAATCTATTTGTGTCCACTCTAACATGCTTTTTAATTTTAGTGCTTTCGGAATTCTTTACGCTGGCATGTTGTGCTCAAACATCTGATTCTTCCAATCAAATCAATAAAAAAAGACTGAGTGTTTTAATCATTGGATCAAGTACTGCATATGTGGGCAGTATGATTAGCCTCAATCAGCTATGGTACTCCAATTACCCCAAACAATCCTTTCATTTCTTTAATGATGCCCCCGAATGGAAACAAGTAGACAAAGTAGGGCACTTTTATTCTGCGTTTCAACTCAGTAACATTACCTCACATGCGCTTCAGTGGAGTAATGTTCCTCAAAAAAAAACCAACAAGATTGGTGCATTAACGAGTTTTGTAATCATGTCAAGCATAGAAGTCTTGGATGGATTTTCCTCAGGGTACGGTGCCTCCGGCAGTGACATGGTCGCCAACGCAGCAGGCTCAGTATTTTACCTGGGGCAAAATTTGATTTGGAAAGAGGTGAGGATCTATCCCAAATTTTCATTTCACAGAACGAATTTTGCTACTATGCGACCCGATGTTCTTGGTTCTGGTTTAACAGAAGAAATAGTAAAAGATTACAATGGCCAAAGCTATTGGCTTTCGGTTGATATGGATAAGTTCGTCAGATTTCCGAAATGGATTAATATTGCTGTAGGCTATGGAGCTGAAGAAATGATTTACGCACGCGATTCACAAAATCTGACAGCTGGTTATAATCCTTCCCGGCAATTTTATTTAAGTCTTGATTTCGATTTGACAGCTATCCAAACAACATCGAAGCTCCTTAAAAGTCTAATCTTTTTTGCAAACATGATTAAACTGCCTGGCCCCGCGATTGGGTTTTCCAAAAAAGGCACAGAGGCTTATGCCTTCTATTTTTAAATACAAGACCTTTAATCGCACGAATTGCTTAATTTCAATTTTGAAAACCACCTAACCTATGGACTTAACCGCCTTCATGAAAAAATATGCTGACCAGATCAGCGGACAATACACGGAGTATGATAATAACCACTCCATTATTATTGTTCCGGTTGCTGGCGGGCGGTTTCAAACCGTTTTGGGCAATATCAAACAAAACGATCTTTACAATCGCAAACTGATCACCTTTATTTCAAAGGTTTGTATCGTTAAGCCTGAAATCGATTTCCAATTGCTGCTGGAGCAAACAGCATTTTTTAACTACTGTCGATTTATTGTGGCGGAAGGTTATATCCAGGTGGAGGGTGTCGCTGCTTTAGTGAACATCTCGGAAGAGACTATCAAAGAAATGATACAGGAGGTTGCCAATCTTGCCGACCAATATGAGATGAAACTCACGGGAACAGATATTCATTAAGACGTTTTCCCTGTACTATTTCTAAGAAGGTTAAAAACAAAAATCCCAAAATCTGTTTAACTTTGCTATTAATGCAAGCCGTCTTATCGTCCCGATTTTATCGGGGAGGAAAGTCCGGGCAACATAGAGCATCGTACTTCCTAACAGGAAGGTATTCTGATTTATCAGAGTAACAGACAGGGCCACAGAAAATAAACTACCTCATCCTGACTTGTCAGGAAGGGGAAAAGGTGAAAAGGTGGGGCAAGAGCCCACCGCCCCAATGGTGACTGCGGGGGCATGGTAAACCTTACGAGTTGAAAGGCCAAATAAGTCCCGATTTGTGAACGGCTCGTTCCATTCTGATTTTATCGGAGTATCGGGACGGGTAGGCTGATTGATCCAGACCGCGAGGTATGGACTAGACAAATGATAAGAGACCCAATTTATTGGGGGACAGAACCCGGCTTACAGGCTTGCATTTTTTTTACTTTGAAAAGCAGATGAAGAAGCTATGAAAATTCAAAATTCGTACGTTAGCCAATTTTGGATCTTAAATTTATGGACAGACATTAGAGAAAGTAAAATCAAATAGCTTCTAGTCTCCATTCACCAAATCTCTAGCTTCTAACATCCCGTTCTAATCTCTAATCCAAAATCTAAAATCCTCATATGCCCAAAGTTCTAATCATAGAAGATGAAGCCAGCATTCGGGCTGTACTAAAAGATATTTTAAAAGATCAAAAAGAACTGAAGCTTGAAATAGAAGAAGCGAAAGACGGAGCAGAAGGACTCGCCAAACTAGAAAACGATTCCTTTGATCTTGCATTTTGCGATATTAAAATGCCCAAGATGGACGGCATGGAAGTTTTACAAAAAGCCAAAGAGAAGGGCATCAGTACTACCTTCATCATGATTTCTGCGCATGGCTCGACAGAGATGGCTGTTGATGCTACAAAAATAGGTGCCTATGATTTTCTCCAAAAACCGCCAGACTTAAACCGTTTGCTAATCACTTTGCGCAATGCGTTGAACAATACCTCTCACCTAACGGAAATAAAAACACTCCGAAAAAAGGTATCTCAAAAATTTGAGATGATCGGAAATTCAAAAGCCCTTGCAACTGTGAAAGAGATGATTGAAAAAGTTGCACCAACGGATGCCCGCGTCCTCATCACCGGACCTAATGGCTCTGGTAAGGAACTGGTTGCCCAATCACTTCATGAAAAAAGCAACAGATCAAATGCTCCATTTGTGGAAGTTAACTGCGCAGCGATTCCTTCTGAATTAATCGAGAGTGAACTTTTCGGTCATGAAAAAGGATCATTTACTTCTGCCGTCAAACAACGGATCGGAAAATTTGAGCAAGCCGATGGAGGCACTTTATTTCTAGATGAAATTGGCGACATGAGTTTGTCTGCACAGGCAAAAGTATTGCGGGCTCTGCAGGAAAATAAGATATCGCGTGTGGGTGGAGACAAGGACATTGCTGTAAATGTGCGTGTAATTGCAGCCACCAATAAAGATTTAAAGAAAGAAATTGTTGAAAATCGCTTTCGCGAAGATTTGTATCACCGCCTTGGCGTTATTGTGATTAAGGTGCCCTCTCTAGTTGAAAGAAAAGAAGATATTCCACTATTGGTAGAAAAATTCCTGGCGACTATAGCCGAGGATCATGGAACAAAAATAAAGAAGATAGATTCGAAAGGAATGAAGGAACTCCAGAATCAGAACTGGACTGGAAATATACGCGAATTACGAAACGTAATCGAGCGACTCGTGATTATGAGCAGCGATACAATTGAAAGCGAGGACGTGAAAAAATACCTGTAGTTCAGATATTTTTTTCAGCAACACTTTTCTTCACTTCCTTCTTGCTGTACGTTGGACAAGTGTACTGGCTGCAAGCAGAAACAAATGCTGCTAATACAATAAATGCTAAAATTCTCTTCATGTAAAGTGGCTTTGGTCACCTAAAATTATTAATCTTTTCTTTTCAAACAAATTAAGTCATCATTTATTGCTGTTTACCGATTTTTCCGGCATTTAAACTAAAAGGTTACATCCCCTGATATCGCTGTTGTCAAACCTCCCTAGTATCTCAAAACAACCATTTTGGAGGACTTTCCCCAAATCCTGGGTTTCAATAAAGGCACAAGAATAAAGGTTGGCAAGGTCAATTATGTTAATTCCACCTGTTTTACCGATTGACTCCGGTTTGAAGGGATCATTTAAGTCCCGGACTAGCACTTTCATCCATGGAGGCGATCGGTAAAGGCCATTTTCAAGAGAATATGCTTGTGACAGCAGTTCCGTCATCCCATATTCGGAATGGATTGTCTTAACCCGAAATCTGTTTTGAAGAAATTCATGCAATTCTTCCCTTATTATTTCTCTTCTTTTTCCCTTCATGCCGCCCGTTTCCATGATCAGGCAATGACTTAAATCAACCTCAAATTTCTCGGCTAACTCCAGCAAGGCAAATGAAACGCCTAACAACAGCACTTTTCGGTTGCCACTTTTAAGCTCCAGTGCCTTTTTTAAAAGTGCTTGATAGTTGTGCAGATAGAATCCGGCATGGGCGGATTTACTCTCTTTGATAAAATAATCTACCATTGAGATCAAAGATGAGCCCTCGCGCTCAAGATAGGAAGGCAACAATGCCAGGATATGGTAGTCACTCAAGGGGCCAAAAAAAAGTTCAAAATTCCTCTTGGAGTTTTCAAGGTAAAATGAAAGCTGAGGCACTACGTGCCGGCTGGCGATTGCTCGGGTTGTGCCACTGCTGGTGAAGATCATTTCAGGGTTTGGCCAATCACCTGTTGTTACAAGATGACTTTTAAAAAAAGTAATGGGCAAGAATGGAATCTTCTCTACTCTGTCCACGGATGTAGGTTCAATGCCTAAAAAACCAATGAAGTCGCGGTAAATTTTATTTCCCTTAGCCTGCTCATAAAAGAGGCTCAAGGCAATATCTTTAAAAGTATTGTCGTTTACGGAATATAAAACCTGTTCAAAACTTTTAAAAGTCTGCAAGCGTTGATTACTTTACGAAAGCTTAAAAATAGATAATGAAGTCGATTGGGGGATTAAGTCTGGTTGCGTTTTTTGGAATAATCCTCATTTCATGCCTGGATGCGCCTCAATATTCAGAAATTCCTGACATTGAGTTTGAACAGATCATCTTCAAAGACCTAAAAGACCCATCTTCGGCAGACTCATTGATCATCAGTATAAAATTCAGAGATGGTGATGGCAATGTTGGTATTGGCCCCACCGAAACGCAAGAACCCTACAACGACAAATATTATTTTCAATTTCCGGATAAAAAATTCATCACCTACAAAACCAAGAGAACTGTTGCAGGATACGATACATTACCTGCCTTTGTAAAGCCTTTCAACTGCACAAATTGGGAGGTTGTTAAGAAAGATTTGGATGGATCAGGAGTTCTAAAGGTAGTTGACACGCTCTATTTTCAACTTAACCCAAACCAGCATAACATTTTCATCTCCTTCCAGGTAATGGATGCAGGCAAATTTCAAGATTATGAATTTTCCAATTTCTATACCTATCCGCTCTGCGAAACGATTGGTTATAACGGACGATTCCCAATTCTTTCAAAAGACTTGAGCCAGCCTAGCCCTTTAGAAGGGTCGATCCGGTACACTATGGCTTCAGCCGGCTTTAATTTTTTTTTTACTACCCGAACGCTTAGGCTAAAAGTAAGAATTCAAGACCGCGCTTTGAATAAGAGCAATGAAATCTTCACCCCTCCGTTTACCTTACAGTCAATAAAAAAGGGTGGCTAATTTCTAAATCAATAAAGAGGAGGAAATTGATCGGGCTCAACTTCACTCATGAGCGCATATATCTTATCATATATCTCTTCTGCATTGGGCTTCGAGAAATAATCTCCATCTGATCCATAGGCAGGCCTGTGTTCCTTACCAGTAATGGTGAGAGGTTTTGAATCGATAAATTGATAGGCATCTTGTTCTTCCAACACTTTCTGCATCATAAAAGCAGTAGCACCGCCCGGTACATCTTCATCCGCAAATACAATGCGGTTGGTCTTCCTAACAGATTCAAGAATAGAATGATGAATATCAAAAGGAAGTAACGTTTGCACATCAATTACCTCACATGAAATTCCAGCTTTTGCAAGCTCATTAGCTGCTTCCATCACCACCCTGCACATGGAGCCATACGTAACCACAGTTATATCATTGCCAACTTTTAATATCTCGGGAACACCCAGTGGAACTGTGAACTCTGCAATATTATCCGGCAAACGTTCTTTCAACCGATAGCCATTCAAACATTCAATAACCAAGGCCGGGTCATCGGATTGAAGCATAGTATTATAAAAACCTGCTGCTTGAGTCATGTCGCGAGGGACCAAAACATAAATACCACGCAAGCTATGTAGGATCATTCCAATAGGTGAACCTGCATGCCACACTCCCTCAAGCCGATGGCCTCTGGTGCGAATGATAAGAGGTGCCTTTTGCCCTCCTTTAGTCCGGTATTGCAAACACGCAAGGTCATCGGATAAAATCTGAAGGGCATATAATAAATAATCCAGGTATTGAATTTCTGCGATAGGACGCAAACCTCTCAATGCCAACCCAATTCCCTGACCAATGATGGTGCATTCCCGAATGCCTGTATCCGTAACACGCCATTCTGAATACTTCTCCTGAAGGCCAACAAAAGCCTGGTTAACATCACCAATTTTTCCAACGTCTTCACCAAACGCCAGGACACGTGGGTCGCGGTTTAAAGCCTCATTAAAACAAGCATGCAAAATCTCGCGACCATCAATTAAAGGCGATGAATCTGAATAGGTAGGCCTTACCTCGTTCACATTCAAAGCAGACCACTCCGATTGACTGTACAAATGAGAACTAAACCGATCATGTGAATCTTTCATCACTTCTTCTACCCAAGCTATAAGCTGGCTACGCGTGTCGGAGCTCGAAGATCTTAGCAACCGAAGCGCTCTCTTTGCAGCCTTTACAGCATCCAGCTTCAAAGGATTTAAAGTTTTGTCCAGTTCAGCTTTTATCGAACTAATTTTTTCGTTTTCCGCAACGGCTTCTGCCAATAATTGGGAAAGCCGCTGCTGATCGTTTTGAATATCTTTATTGAACGATTTCCACGCTGCATCTTTTGCTGCTTTGGCCGTTGCTTTTGATTCTCTTTCAAGGCTGGCGATTTCTTCTGGTAATGCAAACCCTGACTCGAGAATCCATTCCTGCATTTTTTTTATGCAGTCATTTTCAGCTTCCCACTTCAATCTATCCTTTGGCTTATACCGTTCGTGCGAACCAGAAGTAGAGTGACCTTGCGGCTGGGTCATTTCAACCACATGAACCAAAACAGGGACGTGCTCTTCACGGCAAATTTTTTCTGCGTTTTCGTACGTGTGGCACAATGCTTCGTAGTCCCACCCCTTTACAGAAAATATTTCGTACCCATTTTCATTTTTATTGCGCTGAAGTCCGCTGAGAATTTTTGAAATACTTCCTTTCGTAGTGTGGTATTCCTTTGGCACAGAAATTCCGTATTCATCATCCCACACCGAGGTGAGCATGGGTACCTGAAGAACCCCAGCGGCATTAATAGCTTCAAAGAACATTCCTTCTGAAGTAGAAGCATTGCCGATCGTACCAAAGGCAATCTCGTTTCCGTTAGTTGATAAATCTGAAAATGATTTTAGACCTGGATTATTCCGGAAAAGTTTGGATGCATAGGCAAGACCCACCAGCCTTGGCATTTGCGCGGCCGTAGGTGAAACATCGGCACTGCTATTTTTCAGTTGAGATAATTTCTTGAATGCTCCTTGCTCATCAATCATTCGTGTAGCAAAGTGCCCGTTCATCAATCGGCCAGCCGATGCCGGATCTGCTTCAACATCGGGGTGAGCATATAGCTGGGCGAAATATTGTTGCAGGGTTAATTCACCTATCGCTAACATGAAGGTTTGGTCACGATAGTAGCCTGCACGATGATCACCTTTTCTAAATACTTTTGCCATCGCGATCTGGGCAATCTCTTTGCCATCACCAAATATTCCAAATTTCGCTTTGCCCATGAACACTTCCTTGCGGCCGAGCAAACTTGCTTCCCTACTTTCACACGCCATGCGATAGTCTGCCAGAATGCTTTCAATCTTTTTTGAAGATATTCCCGGCTTAATGCTTTTGGTCTGGCTCAACTGTTTTGGGTTGGATGCGGTTTCAAAAATAGGTAAAAACCCCGGTGGGTTCAAAACCTAAAAAAATAGCCAAATAATATCTTGCAATCGTTAGCGGAAGCCAAAGATTTTGTACCAATCGCCTACCTTTACTTGCGGATAATTTTCAAGCTCTCGGAAGAAATAATAGGCAAGTAAATTGAAGCATGCATTCAAGGGCAGAAATACACTCTCATCAGTCTGTCGTTACTGTTGTTCGCGCCTCTTTACCAGTCAGACCGTCTGTTACAGCTTTATTTTGTGATGTAGCCAACGTAAGGGCATCGGTTAGTCATTTTACTTTCTCAGCAGTCCGTATTATTAATCTTTGCAAAATCCCCCATTATTTCTCCTTCTTATTATGAAAAAAGAACCTTTGCATTGGTATTGGCAATCCTCAAAAAATATCGGCTTGACCTATTTCAATCGTTTTCGAGTGCTATCTTTGCGCGCACTTTAAAATTTCGAAGGCTTAAATAAACACTTATGATTATTGGCGTACCCAAAGAAATCAAAAATAATGAAAACCGCGTAGCACTGACACCCGCAGGAACCCAGGAATTGGTAAAACGTGGCCATATGGTTTACGTGCAGACTAAGGCCGGAGAAGGAAGTGGTTTCAACGATGAAGAATACATTGGCGCTGGCGGAAAAATTCTTCCTAAAGCTGAAGATGTGTTCGGCATTGCCGAGATGATCATAAAAGTAAAAGAACCAATTGAACAAGAGTATGGCCTGATCAAAAAGGATCAGCTTGTGTTTACGTATTTTCACTTTGCCTCGTATGAACCACTTGCTCATGCCATGATCAAAACAGGCGCTGTTTGCCTCGCTTATGAGACTGTAGAGAGGTTGGATGGAAGTCTACCATTACTTATTCCAATGTCTGAAGTGGCAGGACGAATGGCCATTCAGGAGGGTGCGAAATATCTTGAGAAGCCATTGAAAGGAAGAGGCATTCTATTGGGTGGCGTGCCCGGTGTAATGCCCGCCAAAGTCCTTATTCTTGGAGGCGGTGTGGTAGGAACTAATGCGGCTAAGATTGCAGCAGGCATGGGTGCCGATGTTATCATAACCGACTTGAACATCAACCGGCTTCGCTACCTGGATGATGTGATGCCTAAGAATGTTCATACCATGGTTTCCAGCGAATATGTTTTAAGGGAATTGGTAAAAACCCATGACCTAATTATCGGGGCAGTTTTGGTACCAGGCGCTAAAGCACCCAAACTGATCACCAAAGATATGCTGAAGACCATGCGACCCGGAACTGTGTTGGTGGATGTTGCTGTTGATCAAGGCGGATGTATAGAAACCTGTAAACCAACAACGCACGAAAATCCTACCTATATTATTGATGATGTGGTCCATTATTGCGTGGCAAATATGCCCGGTGCTGTGCCCTATACTTCTACCCTTGCCCTTACAAATGCAACTTTACCGTACGCCATTAAACTGGCCGGCCACGGTTGGAAGAAAGCTTGTCAGGATAATATTGATCTGAAAAAAGGGTTGAATATTATTAACGGCAAGGTGGTTTACAAAGCAGTTGCGGATTCGTTCAATTTACCATTTGCTGACTTGAAGGAGTTTCTATAACTAATTCAAGATTACAAATTCAATGTTCAAAATCGGCTGCACTAATTTTGAATTTTGAATTATTCGAAACGCGGAAAATCATCTAAAAACTTCACCTCCGCACCTGGTTTCATTCCTTCATAGCAATAATGCACCCGTCCATTAGTTACTGCAATAAACTGCGCACCTACTGTCATATTGTAAACGGCAACTTGATTAAATGCCTTTTGACTTAGTTTAATTGTAGGGGATTTACATTCAATCAGCATCCATGGTTTTCCTTGTCGGTTATAAATTAAAATATCAGATCTCTTTTGTAACTTGTTGTAAGACAGACTTCCCTCAATTCGAAAAAGAGATTTTGGATATTTCAGTTCTTGAATGAGGTAATTGATAAAGTGCTGACGTACCCATTCTTCCGGTGTTAAAACCACATACTTCTTTCGGATGATGTCGAAAATATATACTTTTCCCTGTTCCTTTTTTAAGGAAGGATTGATTGCAGGAAGGTTGAGTTGATTCACTTTTTCAAATTAAACAAAAACGAAATCAAGTAGATATAAAATTTAGACTGATGAAAACAAAACAGGACATTGTAGAGAATTGGCTGCCTCGTTATACTGGAGTGCCACTTAAATCTTTTGGCCATTATATCTTACTGACCAACTTCGATAACTATGTAAAAAAGTTTGCTGAATGGCACGGTGTAGAGGTTGATGGACAGGACAAAGCCATGCGGAGTGCAACTGCAAATGGAATAACCATTATCAACTTTGGAATGGGAAGCCCCAACGCGGCTACCATTATGGATTGTTTGAGTGCCATAAAACCACAGGCATGTTTATTTCTTGGTAAATGTGGGGGCCTGAAAAAGAAAAATCTCATTGGCGATTTTATTTTACCCATTGCCGCTATCAGAGGTGAAGGAACATCCAACGACTATTTTCCACCAGAAGTACCATCACTTCCAGCGTTCGCTTTGCAAAAGGCGATTTCTACAACCATCCGGGATTATAATCAAGACTATTGGACAGGCACAGTGTACACCACAAACAGAAGAGTATGGGAGTGGGATCAAGATTTTAAAGAATATCTGATCAAAATCAGAGCTATGGCCATAGACATGGAAACGGCTACTATTTTTTCTACCGCTTTTTATAATGAAATTCCAACTGGTGCTTTGCTGCTCGTGTCAGATCAACCAATGGTGCCCGATGGTGTTAAAACCGAAGCAAGCGACAAAGTAGTAACTACCAGTTATGTTGACCTTCACATAAAAATTGGAATTGATTCGCTTAAGCAGCTTATTAATAAAGGAATGACTGTGAAGCATTTGCTTTATTAGCCACCGTCACTTTATAACAAAAAAGACCCTGAATCTCTCCAGGGTCTTTTTTTGTCTTCATGAAAAAACTTATCTTATTTCTTCCTTTTTCTGACTGGACGTGTAAAGAATCTTGCGGGCGTTAGCCTTTCTTAGTTCAGTTTCCACATCGGCAATAATACCGCGTTTAGCTTCACTATCTACTTTCAAAGATACGGTTAACTGATCGCGTTCATTTTCAGGAAGCAAATCCTTCTGGCGTGTTACCCATAAAATAATGCCGCTGACTTCCACAAAAGTATCTTCAACCTGAATTTTAGGTTCCTTACCAAATTGATCAGTCTTCTTAGGTTCACCTATATAAAGGTCAGTCACCAATGATTTACGCTGCAATTTTCGAAGCTGTGAAGCTTCCGGAATGCGTTGCATTACATCAATGTTTGTCTTTCTTAATTCAGTTGTTACCATGAAGAAGAACAATAGCATGAACACCACATCCGGCATCGATGAAGTAGGTATATCCTGCTTCACCACCGCTTTTTTCTTAAACTTTGACATAGTTATTACCCTCCTACTTTAGTTGGTTCAGCAATTGAGATGGCCATCGGTATGCCCTTTCTGCCCTTATCATAGATCTGCTTGTTATCTCCTGTTGTTAAATCAGAAGCCGCTTCGCGAAAGCGGGCATTCGTTACTCCTGCCTGATCTGCCCAGATATCATAATATGCATTTTGAATGATATCCAAAATCTGAATAAATCGCTTGTGACTTGTTCCACGGTCGGTCTTGTAAGTAACAATTGCTTTCTCAGGACTATCTGATAGCTCCTTGTTCGAACCATTATTCAAGATAAACTCTTTGATCTGCTCCTTTAATCCGCTTACGTCATCCATTGGCTCACCTTCCACCAAAAGGGCATCGGAAGAATTCACTTGAATGGTAAATAAGTTGTGTTGTTGAAACTCCACAACTTTTGCATTCGGATCCAAAGGTGCGGGAAGTTGAATACTCAACCCCTTATCATTCGCAATCGTTGTTGTCACCAAAAAGAACGTGAGCAACAGAAAGGCGATGTCCGCCATGGAAGCATTCGGTATTTCTGGTGTTGACCTGGCCATTATTTTAACGCTTTATTAATTTCAGAAAAAACCATAGCGATAATCGTGACTATCAAAATAACATAAAACATAATCAATCCTGCGCCAATCAGCTTAGAGCCACTTTCGCCAACACCCATAGTGGTGTATTTAGCGGTAACCTCTGAACCAGATAGTACAAAGGCTATAATGAAGAGCACGGTTAGACCAATTATGCCAATACCTGATTTAACCAGGTTTTTTGGATTTTGTGCTATTTGGAGGAGCGGGAAACCTACAGCTGTGATCACGGTTAAAAATAGTAGCACATAGACGGCATACATCCCAATATCTAAAATTTCCATATGGCCCTAAGTTATTTAGTGAGTTTATTCTTAACCAGAATATCGATTAGAGAAATAGAAGCATCTTCCATTTCGTTTACTATGCCATCAATTTTTGATACTAAATAGTTGTAGCAGATTTGAAGCACCATACCTACAATCAAACCAGCAACTGTAGTGATCAAGGCCACTTTCATACCACCCGCAACAACCTGAGGCGAAATATCCCCTGCGGCTTCAATCGCTTCAAATGCGAAAACCATCCCGATTACTGTTCCAAAGAACCCAAGCATGGGCCCGAGTGAAATGAAAAGGGAAATCCAAATCAAACCTTTTTCCAATCGTCCCATTTCAACGCCACCATACGCAACGATTGATTTCTCTACCATATCAATGCCTTCATGATGTCTCATCAAACCTTGTGTAAAAATAGAGGCGATAGGGCCGCGAGTATTTTTTGTTACATCTTTTGCAGCTTCAACGCCACCTTTTGCAAGTGCATCTTCAATTTTTATCAATAGTTTTTTAGTGTTGGTTGTGGCCATGTTAAGGGTAATGATCCTTTCAATAGAAATTGCCAAGCCCAATACCATACAAATGAGGATAGGCCACATGTAGGGAGGACCACCCTGAATAAAGTAATCTTTAACAGACTGATGAAAGGTTGTTTCAGCCTCCACACCGGCTACTTCCTCGGAAGCAACTTCAGTGACTGTTGATTGTGCGGAAACAGAGTCGGCTGTTGACGCAGTTGTGTCTGACTGCGCGTAAGTAGCAGAGGAACCGAAGGCCAGCACCCCTACGAAAGCAAGAATAGCAAGTAGTTTTTTCATGGTTTGAGGTTTATATAACTTTGAAGTGGCCAAAATTAAAGGTTTTGGTGGTTTCTAAACAAGAAAATGAAAAAAAAACTAAAATTCCTTTTGGCTTAGTATGGTTAACATCCAAAGAATGCCGAAACCAACCGTTCGTCACACAAAATTATCTATCGTTAGGCTGGTTTTTTCATCTTGTTTATCAAATCAACCTCATTCTTTGCGTTCAACCTATTAAATCCATTTATTTGTGCCCCTTTAAAAAGGAATGGTGTTTAGCGCGATGCTTGGGAGGATTTGTGTTTTCGTGAAATGAAAGGAATCGCTAATCGAATAGAGCAAAGTTTATAAAATAAATAATAGCTAGGGAGAGGTGTCAGAGTGGCCGAACGAGCACGCTTGGAAAGTGTGTTTACCGCAAGGTAACGTGGGTTCGAATCCCACCCTCTCCGCTTTATCCTCCGAAGCTTTCAGCGAAGGAGGGTTTTTATAAACTTTCAAACCAAGTTGGGCTCATAGCCTTCAAAAGCAAGGAAAAAGCATTTGAGTTTGAGAAATATTTGAAATCCGGATCTGGTAAAATAAAGGGATCTGTTCAGAGTAAACTTGTCAAGTCGCCTGCCAGGGGCTTATTGATCCATTCTCTTGCTTTTTCCGGGCCATATTCACCCATCAAAATCATAAGCTTAGTAACGGCAGCTTCAGTAGTCATATCGGCACCACTGATTACTCCTATCTCACTAAGAGCTTTGCTGGTCTCATATTTACCCTGAATGACCATTCCACCCGGGCATTGAGAGATATTAAGAACTATAACCCCTCTCTCAATGGCACCCTTAAGCGCGACAATTAACCATTTTGAGGACGGGGCATTGCCTGATCCAAATGTTTCTAATACTATAGCTTTCAATCCAGGCGTATTGACAATAGCTTCAACAGTTGCCTGACTGATACCTGGAAAAAGTTTGAGAATAGAAATATTCAAATCCATTTTAGCTAACAACCTTAAATTCCCTTTCCAATTAGGCGTATAGATGGCGGCAAAATTATAATCAATTTTAACTCCTGCTTTCGCGAGTGGTGGGTAGTTTTCAGATTCAAAGGCATCGAAATGCATACTTTCAACTTTCTTGGAGCGAGAGCCGCGAAGCAAAGAATAATCGAAATAAATACAAACTTCGGGCACTACCGCTTTTCCATCTTTTTTTGCCGAAGCTATCTCTAAAGAAGTAATCAGGTTTTCGCGGGCATCCGACCGGGGTTCGCTAATGGGAAGTTGGGCTCCCGTTAAAATAACCGGCTTCGCTAAACCCGGCAACATAAAACTTAAAGCTGATGCTGTGAATGCCATGGTATCCGTTCCATGCAGAATGACAAACCCATCTTGCACTGAGTAATGATCGTAAATGATTTGTCCGATGGTTTGCCAATGAGAAGGCCCAATGTTTGAAGAATCTATCGGATGCTCAAAAGAAATCACGGTGAGGTCAAGGAAAAGACTGCGAAGCGTGGGGAGATGTTCAAGAATAAGCGAAAAGTCGAACGGCACCAGTACTCCATGCGAATCGGTAGTCATCCCAAAAGTACCACCCGTATAAATGATCATTACCTTGGACTTAGGCTTATCCGGCAGGGCTGTGTTGATGTTGAT
>JANOLM010000593.1:0-5685 GCA_031419815.1 Bacteroidia bacterium | reverse complement strand
CATTTTCGGCCAGTGCAAATTCAAAGATTTCTTTCGCTGGTTTTTTATGACCTGCACGTGCGGAAGTGACAACACTTTGAAAATAATGCATAATGCCCGAGGAGGCCAGCTTAGTGGATTGAATTTCTTCAAACCCATTGGTAATAATGTGTAGTGGATATTTCGTTGTCAGGTGCTCCAATATCTCAAGAGCATTAGGCATCAGTGCTCCCTTTTTTGGTGACTCAGAAACGTAATCATTCGATAAAGTCAATGACAGGTCGTAATCATCAATCCCCATTGCAAGAAATATTTTGTGAAACCGTTCGTAACGAATAACGTCACGGTGGATTTTGCCTGTATCATATTGATCCCACAGATGAGTATTGATTTCAACAAAGGTTTTCAGGAAATTAGAAAAAGAGTTGAGACCTTTTTCGTGTAGCCTATGATGATGAAAAAGTTCCTGGAGGGTTTCGGCTGAATTGGTTTCGTAATCCCACAAGGTGTGATCCAAATCAAAAAATACACATTTGTAAACAGGCATGGAAGGTTAAACTTGATTGAGCGATCGCACCTGAAGTCTGTTCAGCGCAAGCTCGCGATTGGTAAAAAGCGTTTGATAGATTTGTTGGTCTTTTTCAAGAGCTGGGTCTCTTCTTAAAAACTGGAAGATTTGTTTGATCAAATCAAATACTTCGTCTTTGATTTGATAGAATACCCATTGGTTGTATTTGCGCGAAGTGAGAATGCCCGAGTTCTTCAAATAAATAAGGTGTCGTGACGTTTTGGTCTGTGTAAATTCCAGAATATGCTCAAGGTCAGTGATACACATCTCACCGTTATTTATAATTAAATTCATGATGCGCAACCTTGAGGTATCTGAGCATGCCAAAAAAATCTGGGCGCCAAGATCTATATTAAAATGTTTTAATCGCATCTGGATACTTGATGGAAACTACAGGAACGGAAGTCTATTATCGTTGGCAATTTACTAAAATCAGTGAGCCTGAAAGCGCGTTTATAACATTAGGCAGATATTTTTTGAATACCTATCTTTGAAAAATTAATGAAACTGGCGGTGCGGTCGATCCAACTATTCTTACTCTTCTTCCTGGTTTTTGCGGTTCAGAACATTGTATTGGGTCAAACCTTGAAACGGGTAATTCAGTTATCTGGTATCATATTGGCCGAGGACAGTATAACGGGGGGTCTTCCCGGGGTTCACATCTATGTTCCCAAAGCAGGCAGGGGCACATCTTCTTTACGCAACGGATATTTTTCGATGGCCGTGCTGGTGGGGGATAGTGTGGTGATCAGTTCAGTAGGCTATGGCCGCCAGCATTGGATCATTCCCGATTCTGCCCCTGAATTCTACACCGTCATTGTTGAGATGGTGACGGATGTTACCTATCTTAAGGAAGTTACGATTATGCCTTTTCCGACAGAAGAAGTTTTCAAACAGGCCGTCCTTGCACTAAATGTGCCCATTGACAATGGAATTGATCGAAGGAATTTGAATGCCGAATTGCTGGCGTTGATGTTGCAAACAACACCTATGGATGGCAACGCTAACTATCGCTATTATATGGACCAATATCCTAATTCAATACGCGACCAATTTCAGCCTCGTACCAATCCATTTCTTAACCCATTCAACTGGGCTCGCTTCTTCCGTGATTTAAAGCAGAATAAAAAGAAATAAGTTTTTGTATTTTTCTTAATTTGCTTGTCAGCACATTTTTACTGCCTTTGTCTTTTGCGTTTTACATGTGAAATAAAGATTTTATGACGATCGAACAATCGCTTCAACAACCGTATTCCCTTTCCGATAAAGATGCAAAGGCATTTCGCCAGGATGGTTTTGCGTTGTTGAGAAATGTGGCAAGTCAAACAGAAATAGAAACCTTTAGGCCATTGATTAAAGATGCCGTTAAGCGTTTAAACCCGGAAGTTAGAAAGATTGAAGACCGCGATACGTATGGCAAAGCCTTTCTTCAAACCATGAACCTTTGGGAATTTGATGAGCAGGTACGCCAGTTTACACTAGCAGAAAAATTTGCAGGTATTGCTGCTGGATTAATGGGTGTTAAGAATGTTCGATTGTATCATGATCAGGCCTTGTTCAAAGAAGCAGGTGGTGGATTTACACCGTGGCACCAAGACCAATACTATTGGCCGCTGGATACCACCAACACCATTACTATGTGGATGCCCATGATGGATATCACTACGGAAATGGGAATGCTAACATTTGCTTCAGGCTCGTTTCGGGATGGCCTGGTCAAAAACATGGAGATATCAGATGAAT
Organism: Bacteroidia bacterium; assembly: GCA_031419815.1. GTDB lineage: Bacteria > Bacteroidota > Bacteroidia > Cytophagales > Cyclobacteriaceae > ELB16-189. Next base: position 3,395 of record JANOLM010000593.1, on the reverse strand, counting down.
CGGAGCAGGCACTGAACGACTATGTGAGCAAAAAGAATTATCCGGTTTTCATGCCCGATTATATGAAAGCTGGAGACGCCACATTTCATTATGGGCTCACTCTGCACAAGGCTCCAGCAAATTCTTCGGGACACACACGTGAAGTGATGACTATCATATATTTTGCCGATGGCACAAAAATCTCACCACCCATAAACGAGTGGCAGGAAAAAGACAGACAACGTTGGTTGCAAAGTATTGCACCGGGAGAGTTGGCAGCATCCCCCTTAAATCCACCGCTATAGAAGTCTGGTTCTCAAAATTGATTTAAGATTCAAAGGTTGAGTGACATTTTGAATATTTAACCCTCATATCCGGCTCCTCTCTCAAAAATTAAGTTTGACCTATCCGTTTATCGAGGCGATATTTTTTTAGCTTTATTATTGGCTTTCATGCAAAGATTCTGTCTATATGGTGAGTAAAAGTTTTCTAACCATTACGTTATTAGTACTATGTCTCTTGTCACACGGGCAACCTACCCCCGGCATTTCTGCATCAACGCCACTTTCCAATTGTGTGGCCAGACAGTGGACGGGGGAAAATGGTATAATTGCAAACAACCTCACATCCGTTCTTCAATCATCCGCTGGATTTCTGTGGATTACCTCCTATGTGGGAGCAATTCGCTTTGATGGAATACGGGCTGATGTGTATGACCATCTCACTCTTCCATTTCTTTCCACTGATTCATTTTATGCTTTGTATGAAGATAAGGAGGGCACACTTTGGTTTGCCACACAGGGAAGTGGAATTTTAATTTATAGAAATCAGAAATTTGAGCCTCTTCTCCCCAACAATAAAATTTTACCGAAATCAATTCGGTGCATGAAACTAAATCAAGATGGTTCGATCTGGGCCGGATCAATTAATCAAGGACTTTTTTTAATTCGTGACACAGTGGTTACACAGATCAGTCATCCGGCTCTTAATGAGGTAAGCATTCTGGGATTAGATGAAGATCATTTTGGTAATTTATGGATCGCCACAGAAGGTAATGGTGTCATCCGTAAAAATGGAAATACGTATGTTCAATATACCACTGCCAATGGCCTGATAAGTAATACAATTACATCCATTTTATGCTCCCCAACAGAAGAGGTTTATATCGGAACGTCTCAAGGGCTGAATGTCTTATCAAATAATAAGCTTTCTGTCATAACCTTCTTAAAAGATTTGCAAATCAACTACATGAAGCAAGATAGAGAAGGTACTGTTTGGCTGGGGACAGAACAGGGACTGGGTCGATATAATAAGGCAATGAAGCTTGAGGAATTTGTAAGATATTCTGGAAAGATATCGTTGACGCGTATTAATTCAATCTGCTTCGACCATGAAGGCTCTGTTTGGTTGAGTACTGGAAAAAGTGGTCTCGTTCGACTAACCGAATCCAATTTTGACAATTACACAGCCAACGAGGGATTAAGTAGTGAACGCATAAATGTTGTGTATGAGGCCGGTAGTAAAATGTTTATTGGTTCAGACGATGGTACTGTAGATGTAATAGAAAATGGTAAGATCCGATCATTCCCCATTTCAACTTCTTTAAACGGTTATGGTATTCGCGACATGTACCTTGATAAATCAAATGCGCTTTGGATTTCATCTTACGCAGGTATTTTAAAAAAATCAGATAGTCAGGAAAAACTCTTTACCGCAAAGGATGGATTGCCGGCTTTGGATGTCCGGAGAATGTTAACGGATAGTAATGGTAATTTTTGGATTGCAACACGGTCGGGGGGAGTTGCCAAAATGACGAATGAGAAAGTTACTGCTGTCTATGATAAAAAACATGGAATGCCCTCTAATTATATCCTTTCCCTGAAGGAGGACCGTAAGGGGAATATTTTAGTGGGCACACACAGTGGTGGATTGATAAAAATAACGAAGGATGGTAAACTGGAAACCTATCACATGAAGGATGACGATTCCGGTATTCTTATTTTCAATACTTATATTGACGAGGATAATGCTGTATGGGTAGTGGCTATTCACGGACTGTTTTACTTTGATGGAAAAAAGTTCATACAAATTATTTTGAATCCAGCTCAACGGGGAGAGAATTATTTTGATTGGGTTGAGGATACTAAGGGAAATGTGTGGGTTACCTCCAACGTGGGCATAGTCCGATTGAATAAGAATGAAGTGAAAGATTTTATTCAGGGTAAAAGCAGCTTTGTCCGTGCCAGGCGGTACGATAATAATGATGGCATTTTAAATAAGGAATGCGCAGGCGCAACCCAGGCTCTTTTAGCACGTGATGAAAAAATCTGGATCCCTGCCATTGGAGGGATAACAGTGATTCGTTCTTCTCAAACAAATGAAAACAAACTTCCTCCACCCGTTTACATTACTAATTTTTCGGTAGATACGGCTGGCAATCATTTGCCAAACAATGTAAAGATTAAACCAGGCCATTTTCGATATGCCTTCGAATTCACAGCTCTTAGCTTTCTGGCATCCCAAAAAAATAAGTTTAGTTATAAATTAGAAGGAATCGATAAAGATTGGACAAGCCCCGACCATCAGCGAGAGGCTGAATACACAAATCTGCCACCAGGAAAATACACTTTTTTTGTCAGAGGCTCTAACAATGATGATGTTTGGAATACAACGCAAGCTTCTCTTACGTTCACAGTACTTCCTTTTTTTTACCAAACGTTTATGTTCTATGTGTTGCTGGCTTTAAGCCTGGCCATTTTATTATATAGTATTTATAGGTGGCGTGTTCGCACGATTGAGAAAGCAAATCTGCAACTGAAGAAAGTAAATACCGAGCTTGACAAATTTGTATACAGCGCCTCTCATGATTTGCGGGCGCCACTTTCTTCTATTTTAGGAATTATAAATATTTCAAGGATAGATCCTTCAGCAGACCGCAAGGAGGAGTATCTTGGACTGATAGAGAAAAGCATCCGCAAGCTTGATACCTTCATTAAGGAGATCATCGATTTTTCGCGAAACGCACGCACGGAAGTAGCCGTAGTGGAAATTCCTTTTGATAAACTTATTAGAGAAATTGTCGATAACCTTAAATATTTGGATGAGCACAGCCGGATTGAGAGAATAGTAGAAGTGGAAACTTCAAATTCCTTTTTTACTGATGACAAGCGTTTGGCAATGGTACTGACTAACTTGGTAGCGAATGCCTTCCGGTATTCTAACACCAAAATGGAAAACCCTTTTATTGCTGTCCGAGTAAAGGCAGATGCTTTTCAGGCGGTACTAAAAGTTTCTGATAATGGCACGGGCATTGCGCCAGAGCACATTAAAAATATTTTTAAGATGTTTTATCGGGGCACAGAATCGAGCAGTGGTTCTGGCTTGGGTTTGTATATAGCGTGTGAAGCACTTGAAAA
>JANOLM010000592.1:0-3238 GCA_031419815.1 Bacteroidia bacterium | reverse complement strand
CCACTTCTGACGGAATAATAAAAGAATAGCAGAAATCAATGTTCCCGCGTGACCAATACCAACCCACCAAACGAAGTTTGTAATATCCCATGCCCAACCCACTGTTTTATTTAGACCCCACACCCCCACCCCATTCCATAGCAGGACACAAACAGAGTAAAATCCTAAAACGAGAAGTACGAATGAAAAACTAAACGCCATCCACCAAAGACGGGTGGGCTTACCTTCTACCTGACGGCTAATGTCTTCCGACACATCGTGCACGGTTTTGCCGCCTGTAACTAAGGTCTCGCGTATCGATGAAGTAACTTGCATACTATAGTTTCGAGTTTAACTTTTGAATCGTGTTATGCGTTTTCTTTTGACTTGTCTTTGTTCCTGATTTTTGTGAGATAGTAAATGTTGGGCTTTACACCAACATCCTCCAACACACGGTAGGCACGAGGGTTGCCAGCACTTTTGTCAATTCCATAGGGGCGCTTAGGGTCACGTTCAATTTTCAGAAGTTTACTCAAGCGACTTTGGTCATCATTCATATCACCAAAAACAATGGCTCCAGAAGAGCAAGCTGCACTGCAAGCTGTGGTAATCTCGCCATCCTTCACTGGCCTTCTCTCCTTCTTTGCTGTAAGTTTTCCAGCCTGGATACGTTGCACACAGAATGAACATTTTTCCATCACGCCACGTGAGCGAACAGTCACATCAGGGTTCAGTACCATTCGGCCAAGATCAGTATTCATAGCAGGGTTTACCTGATAGAACTGTTGGTTGTCATGATATTTAAACCAGTTAAAGCGTCTTACTTTATACGGACAGTTGTTTGCGCAGTAGCGAGTGCCAATGCAACGATTGTAAGCCATTTGATTAAGCCCTTCTGAGCTATGCGTTGTTGCGGCAACCGGACAAACAGTTTCACAAGAAGCGTTATTACAATGCTGACACAGCATCGGTTGGAATACAACTTCTGGATTTTCAGAAGCCTGCTCCAAAGCTTGATAGTCACCAGGTTTTCCTTCACTGCTGTAATACCGGTCGATTCGCAACCAGTGCATTTCTCTTCTCCGCACTACTTCGTCTTTACCAACTATGGCAACATTATTCTCTACGTTACAGGCAACCACGCAAGCACCACAACCCGTGCAGGTGTTTAGGTCTATGGCCATACCCCAGTGATGGTCTTTATAATCAAAGCCTTTCCACAAGCTAAGCGAACTTGCCTCAACTTTCTCATCCCACTTAGTTACTTTCGGGCTCTTTTCTTTCCACTTACCTGGATCTTCGTTATACTCTGAAAGAAGTGACTCCTGAATTACATTTTCGCGACCCATATAGGTCTGATGAATTTGTGTTTGAGCCACTTGAAAAGCATTCCCTGAATTTTCTATCTTAACCGCTGACGTTGCATTATAATTAAGCGACCCATTCAACAGTGTAATGAACGGATACGCATTGACACCAATATTTTTTGCTACCTCACCAACTTTGGTTCTTCCATAACCAATCGCCACACCAATAGTACCAGGGGTTTGACCAGGTTGAATAATGGCAGGAAGATCCACTGTTTTACCGTTGGCGGTAATGGTCAGGAATTGGGTATTACCTTCAGCATCGTTAATAATGTTAAGGTCTTTTGAATCCTTTTGCGAAACAGTTACATAATGATCCCAAACTGCTTTGGTGATAGGATCAGGAAGTTCTTGTAAGAGAGGGTTGTTCGCCTGAGACCCATTACCAACTCCGTAGCTTTCATAAATTACTAGTTCATAGCCTGTATTGGATGCTTTATAATTTGCATTGATGGCTGAAGCAGCAGCATTTACATCGCCCGCAAAAGTCATTGTTGCGTTTGCATCCGATCCAAATTCAAGAACACCATCATAAAGACATTTATCCCAGAAGGTTTCGAAATCCAAGCCACTATTTTGTTTTCCACTGAACCATGTGTTCCAATTACTTTTTACAAATGAGAAATAATCAACATCTGCTTCACCTGCCCATACCATAAAGCTTTCCTGGGCATGTCGTGTCTTGAAAAGTGGTGTTATCGCTGGCTGAGATAAGCTATAGAAATTAGGCTTAGGTTCCGCATCACCCCATGATTCAAGGTAGTGATGATCAGGTGCCATATAAGCAACTGATGAAGCGGTCTCATCCGGAGTGATTGAAGTTGAAACGGATAGCGAAACATTTTTAAGCGCCTTTCCTAACTGCTCTCCTTTCGGGTGATCGTAAACCGGATTGCAGTTATAAAAAACAACTGCGTCAATTTTACTTCCCTCCACATCCGCAATAAATGCATCCATCGCCTCATCATTACCCTGGCGGAAGTTCACGGGCATATTCGGAAGGATAGTACTTCCATAATTTTCCAAGGCATTGTTGATGGCATTCACCATCACCTGTACGGATTTATCGTTGGAACCGGAGACCACTAATGACTTCCCTTTGTTTGCCAAAAGTTCTTTGGCAGCCTTTTCAAGGTTGGCGATTTTATCAATTACCTTGTCGGACTTGCCTGTAATACTGTTGTAAAGTTGAGCGATCACCAGGCCTTCCTGCGAAGGTTTGATCATGCTTCTATAGTCTGCATTAGCGCCCGTCAAAGAAAGATTTGATTCAAACTGGTAATGACGGGACATTTCATGCTTGTCTTCAGTCACTTCGCGGTTGAAAGCATATTGCTTTGTAAATTCAATAGGCGATAGCCACGTGCCCAGAAAATCGGCACTGATACTTACAATTACATTTGCCTTAGAGAAATCGTAAGAAGGAATAAATGCCTTCCCAAAAGATTCTTCATTTGCCTTTAATACTCCATAATAAGAAGTCTGATCGTATTGTATGTGTTGGGTTGTAGGATGCTTGGCTTTGAATTTCTCTAGGGCAGCTTTCGTGCTTGGGCTAAGAATGGTATTGCTTATAATACGAACTTGTCCTCCTTTTGCCGTTACCTCACCAAGCTTACTAATAATTTCTTTATCAATAGTTTCCCAGTCAGACGATTTATCACCAATCTTTGGTCCACGCAGACGGTAATTATCATATAAGCTTAACACAGAAGCCTCCACCTGAGCACTTGTGCCCCCTTTTGTTACGCTTGAAAGACTATTTCCATCTACTTTAATAGGACGGCCTTCACGTGTTTTTACTACGATGCTACAATAGTCCCCTCCATTTATATAGGAAGAGGCATAATAGTTGGCGATGCTAGGATCAACATCTACAGGTTTATTCACAT
>JANOLM010000591.1:0-2644 GCA_031419815.1 Bacteroidia bacterium | reverse complement strand
GTTATAGCTGCGTTAGCCCAAATGCTGCCTGCTTCCGAGGCTTTCTTATATTCAACGACTACTTTCTCTTGATTAAGCGCATTATCTTTAACCAAGCTTTCGCCTGGATCTTTCTGGCTGGTAAGCGTAGGGGTGGATTTGCCTTTTTCCGTAATTAGTAAATCTGCACCGCTTACTACAATCTTCGAATATTTGCCTTCATTAGCATTTTTGACTTCTTCGCTAAGTGCCACATTTTTAAGAGTACTGGGTTGGTTGTAGCCAGCAAATATTACAGCGCCAATAAGTAACAAGATGGCTATTTCTTAGCCTTGCTGCATACGTCTTACGTCTTACGTCTTATTACTTACGTCTTGAAATGAATTTAGACCTCACTCTCCGCTCCGAAATACAAAAAGCAGTTGCTGCTCTATTTAATCAATCCTTAGAGCAATTGCAGATTCAACCTACTAACAAAGAGTTTGAAGGCTCACATACACTGGTTTGCTTTCCCATCACAAAAATCTCAAAAAAAGGACCTGAAGAAACGGCTAAGCTGATTGGCGAATTTTTGGTAGTCCATTCTGGAATTGTTAGCAAATACAATGTGGTAAAGGGTTTTCTAAACTTGGCTATCTCCGATCGTGTTTGGATAGAAGTATTTCGCTCCGTTTATAGTCAGAAGAATTTTGGAATACTGCCTTCCGAAGGAAAAGAGATCATGGTAGAGTATTCTTCGCCTAACACAAACAAACCTCTTCACTTAGGTCACCTGCGAAATAATTTTCTGGGCTACAGTGTTGCTGAGATTTATAAAGCCAATGGATATCACGTCCACAAAGTGCAGATCATTAACGACCGCGGTATTCACATCTGCAAGTCGATGGCAGCGTGGAAACTATTTGGTAATGGCGAAACCCCGCAAAGCGCTGGTGTTAAAGGCGATCACCTTGTTGGAAAATACTACGTTGAGTTTGACAAGGTTTATAAAGTTCAGATAAAAGATTTGATTGAGAAGGGTGTTGCCGAAAAAGAAGCAGAGAAACAATCGCCAATTATGCAACTGGCTGTGGACATGCTGCTAAAGTGGGAAGCTAAAGACCCTGATACTATAAACCTCTGGAAGAACATGAACGGCTGGGTGTATGATGGATTCAGTTCCACCTACAAACGGATGGGTGTAGATTTTGAAAAACTCTATTACGAATCTGAAACCTATTTGCTGGGAAAGGAAGAAGTGTTGCGCGGTGTAGAAAATGGTGCATTCTTTAAGAAGGAAGATGGCTCGGTTTGGGTTGATCTCACCGCTGACGGCCTCGACCAAAAAGTTCTGTTACGATCAGATGGAACTTCTGTGTATATGACACAGGATATCGGCACAGCTATTTTGCGGTTCCGCGATTTTCCGAAAATCAGCAAGCAGGTTTATACAGTTGGCAATGAACAGGAGTATCATTTCAAAGTTTTGTTTTTGATTTTGGCTAAGCTGGGTTATGGCTGGGCCAAAGAATGCTATCACCTGTCCTATGGCATGGTAGATCTACCAACCGGTAAGATGAAATCGCGCGAGGGAACAGTTGTAGATGCAGATGATTTGATGGAAGAGATGGTAAGCGAGGCCGATAAGCAAACCCGCGAGCTAGGAAAGATTGATGAAATGAGTGCGGAAGAATTAAAGAACCTTTCTGAAATGATTGGTTTAGGCGCATTAAAATTCTACCTGCTAAAAGTTGATCCAAAAAAACGGATGATGTTTGATCCCAATGAATCCATACAACTACAAGGACATACAGGACCGTTCGTTCAATACACTCACGCGCGCATCAAAGCTATTTTGCGAAAAGCAGAATCGTTAGGAATAAAAGTGAATGCAGATGATTTAAAAGAGGTGAGCACACTTGAACCTGCCGAGCGAGAGACCTTGTTCTTAATCAACAGTTACAACACCAAACTTCAGGAAGCCGCAGAAGAATATTCACCAGCGGTGATGGCCAACTACGCTTATGAACTTGCAAAGGAATACAACCAATTTTATCAATCTATTCCAATTTTCAATGAAAGCGATGCTTCTAAACTAAAATTCAGGATTGCCTTTTCAAGCGTGGTTGCAAATGCGATTAAGAGTGCCATGAATTTGTTAGGTATTCAAGTTCCTGAAAGGATGTAGAATATGAGGCAACAGAATTTTGATTGGCCTGCTTACATTAAAAGATTCTCAGAATACTTGCCTGCATTCTCGTCCCAATATCCCTGGCTGCTTACCTCCACTGCAACTGAAATAGTATCAGGAATTTTATCTTCTCTTTCTACAGATTACAAAATTCAGGATGGTATTGCTATCCATAAAACTTCAGTCATTGAAAACAATGTTACCTTGAAAGCTCCTGTTATCATTGGCATCAATTGCTTTATTTCTGCTAACTGTTATTTGCGGAGAGGTGTTTTTATAATGGCCCACAATTCTGTTGGCCCGGGCTGCGAAATCAAATCCTCTTTTATTTTCCCACATTCAAACCTGGCTCATTTCAATTTTATAGGAGATTCTATTATAGGATCGAATGTAAATTTTGAAGCTGGCTCCATTACGGCCAATCATTTTAATGAACGTGAGAACAAGGAAATCCTTGCAATGATTAATGGTCAGAGCGTAGATACGCACACACAA
>JANOLM010000590.1:0-2022 GCA_031419815.1 Bacteroidia bacterium | reverse complement strand
GCACTTCTGCTTCATCTGGAATCATTGAAACAGCGTTAGACGTTTTAGACCATGGAACATATTCAGTTAGTCATAATCATCCCTTTAAAGGTGGAACGATCACCAGACATTTTGGAAAGCCTTCAGAAAACCAACATGCATTGCAATTGGAGATGACGAAAGTAAATTATATGGACGATGAGGAAAAGCTGTACGATAACACAAGAGCCAGGAAAATGCAATTGCTATTATGTGATACATTATCGAAATTGAGTGAAGTTTTAAAAACCCAGAATAATAATTAATAACTGATGTTACGCAGAACCAACAATTTGACGTCATTGCGAGTGCCAGCGCTGGTAGTGGGTGGGAGGAAGCAATCCTTAAATTCGGAGATTGCTTCGCCCTACCACACAAATCCCCCAGGTGCTCGCAAAGACGTTCACTATTTGGCGTAAGATCAGTTAATAAATAATAATAAATTCTGCTACTATGAAAAAGCTGTTTTACGTTGGCCTGCTTGTTCTTTTTATTGTGTTTGCCCTCACCGCCTATCGGCAAAATGAAAATGCCAAAATTTACCGGGAAGAGAGAAACAAAATGCATCAGGAATTGATCAAGCTACGCGGTGAATTACAATCTTCAAAGCTGCAGATATCCAAACTCAAGCAGATGATGGAGGCCGAAAGAAAAAACACTCAACTACTACTGGAGAAGGCACTGAAGAAAAAGTAAGCCTCCTTATGCACTTCTTTCAATTTAATTCTCTCCTCCTCCAAAAAAAATGGCTATCCCCGGCTTACGTGGGTGTTGATACCAATGGCATTGTTAGATACTTAAACTCTACTCCTCCAGATGAAACAATCGCTTTAGAATCCGTACAAGGTTTTGCCCTTCCGGGATTTCAAAATGCACACTCCCATGCTTTTCAATATGCAATGGCCGGACTCGCAGAAAATCATCCGATAGGAATTGATGATGACTTTTGGACTTGGCGTGAAGCCATGTATCAATGTGCATTGACTGTTGATCCTGATCAAGCCGAAGCAATTGCAGCCATTTTGTATGGTGAGATGCTAAGGCATGGTTATACGCATGTGGCAGAGTTTCATTATCTCCATCATGATAAAGATGGCAAGCCGTATAGTAATCTCGCAGAAATGGGAGAACGCATGATCTCGGCTGCAAAGACCGCTGGAATAAAGATCACACTTGTTCCGGTGTTCTATCAGAAAGGTGGATTTGGTTTGGATCCACAACCCAGGCAAAAAAGATTTATTTCAAAAACAGTTGCTGATTACTTCAAGCTTCTTGAAGCATCGAAAGACGTGTTGAGAAATTATAAAGACGCAAGCCTTGGGTTCAGCGTTCATTCGTTACGTGCTGTTGATTTGAAAAATGTGATAGAAACATTTAATCACGGCCCAAAGAATTTGCCGTTTCATATTCATGTGGCAGAGCAAAAGAAAGAAGTAGCAGATTGCATGACGTTCTGCGGCAAACGACCCATGCAATGGATGTTGCAAAACCTACCGGTAGATGATCGTTTCCACCTCATTCACTCCACGCACCTTAATGATAGTGAAGTAAAACAACTTGCAAGTTCAAAAGCGAATGTTGTATTATGTCCATCCACCGAAGGCAACTTAGGTGATGGTATTTTTAGAATGCGTGAGTATGTAAAACTGGGTGGCCATTGGTCTATTGGCACGGACAGTCACATCGGCATCAATCCATTAGAAGAGTTTCGCATGATTGACTATCGTCAGCGATTGGTAAGCAATTTTAGAAACACCTTTGAAGGCGATGCTGCGAAATATATGGTTAACGAAGAAATTGAATCAGGCCGCAAGGCAATGGGTCATCCACTGCAAAATTATTTTGAAGTAGGTCAACCTTTTGATGCCATCGTTTATAATGCTCAATCTCACCTGTTAGCTGATACTTCCGAAAAGAATAGGTTGGCCACAATCGTCTTTACAGGCGATTCAAGCCGCAATCTGGGAACGATCGTCAACGGAAAGTGGGTGGTGAAAAATCAAC
>JANOLM010000589.1:0-2478 GCA_031419815.1 Bacteroidia bacterium | reverse complement strand
TTTAAACAAAATTACTTCGCCAATTTTTTTTCCCATTGCCAGGAGTGTAACAATGCTTCCTCCATGCTATATTTTGTTCGCCATCCTAAAATAGAATTTACCTTGCTGGGGTCTGCGTATGTCTTCTCAACATCACCAGGCCGTCTTGGCCCGATAACATAATTCAGTTTTACGCCCGTTACTTTTTCGAATTTACCGATCAACTCCAAAACCGAGACACCCACGCCCGTTCCGAGATTAAAAACTTCATAGCAATTTTCTGTGTGTTGTTTAACCAGAAACTCCATTGCTTTTACGTGCGCTATGGCAAGGTCCACAACATGAATGAAGTCACGGAGACACGAGCCATCGGGGGTGTTGTAATCATTGCCAAACACTGTTAGTTTTTCACGCTTACCGATGGCTGTTTGAGTAACATAAGGTACAAGATTGTTCGGTGTACCAATGGGTAACTCACCCATTAATGCAGAAGGATGTGCTCCAATCGGATTAAAATACCGCAGGGAAATCACACGCAAGCCCGTTTGAAAAGCATCTTCCAGAATCCGCTCACACATTTGCTTGGTGGCTCCATAAGGTGATTCGGCATGTTTGAAGGGGGCTTCCTCCTTTACAGGGATAAAATCTGGTTGCCCATAAACGGTGCATGATGATGAGAAAATAATATCCTTAACTCCAAATTCTTGCATCACTTCAAGCAAGGACACCAGGGATTGAATGTTGTTGCCATAATAGTCCAACGGTTTTGCAACCGATTCGCCAACTGATTTATAAGCCGCAAAGTGCATCACACAAGAGATAGGCCCTTGCGATTTAAAAATGTTTCTAAGAAAATCTTTGTCAACACAATTACCTTGGTGAAAATTTGGCTTTTGATTTGTGATTTGTTCTAACCCTTCAAGGAGTGTGCTATCACTTTTTGAAAAATTATCAATGATGATGGGTTCGTACCCGGATTGAATCAGTTCAACCACCGTATGGCTGCCAATATACCCTGCTCCACCTGTTACCAGAATTTTCTTCTTCATACTATAAACGTGCTGTTATAAGAGATCTCTTAAGGATACCTTTTACATCATACACAACTGCGTTTTCTACTTTAATTTTATCCCAATCAAGTTGCAGGAATTCTGCATGACTTACAGCTAATACAATAGCATGGTATTTTTTAGTCAAGGTTTTTGTCAAGGTCAGTCCATATTCATGCTTTACCTGATCACCATCGGCTTGTGGATCATAAATGTCCACATTGGTTCCAAAGCTTTGGAGTTCACGAACAACATCAACTACTTTGCTATTGCGAATATCCGGACAGTTTTCTTTAAACGTAATACCTAAGACTAAAACATTAGCCTTATTAATGGGTAGATCATGCTGCGCCATAAGCTTGATCACGCTGTTTGCAATGTGAATACCCATGTTATCATTTATGCGCCTACCGGATAAGATCACTTGTGATGTATAACCAAGACTTTCCGCTTTATGGGTCAAGTAATATGGGTCAACGCCAATGCAATGCCCGCCAACTAACCCCGGCTTGAATGGTAAGAAATTCCATTTTGTCCCCGCTGCCTCCAGCACTTCATGCGTATCAATTCCAATTCTTTCAAAGATTAATGCTAATTCATTTACAAAAGCAATATTTAAATCGCGCTGTGAATTCTCAATAACTTTTGCAGCCTCTGCTACCTTCAATGATGAGGCCTTGTGCGTTCCTGCCGTTATAATTTTACGATATAGCTGATCTACTTTTTCTGCTACTTCAGGAGTACTGCCGCTTGTTACTTTTTTAATGCTCGGTAAACGATGCTGTTTGTCACCTGGATTGATGCGTTCCGGGGAGTAACCACAAAAGAATTCTAAATTGAATTTCAATCCGCTCACTTTCTCCAACACAGGCACACAAACCTCCTCAGTACAACCAGGATAGACAGTAGATTCATAAATGACAATATCTCCCCGCTTTAAAACACTACCCACCGTTTTACTCGCACTTATGAGAGGAGATAAATCCGGCTTCTTAAATTCATCAACAGGTGTTGGAACAGTGACAACAAAATACGTCACACCTTCCAAATCCTGAATTTCGGTTGAAAAAATAAGTTTTGAAGCACGTCTTAATTCCTCAGATTCTACTTCCAGAGTACAATCATATCCCTTTCTAAGCTCTTCAATTCTTTCTTTGTTGATGTCAAAGCCTATCACATTGAATACTGTCCCGAACTCGACCGCCAAGGGAAGGCCAACATATCCAAGTCCTATTACGCCAATCTTATCCATTTATAACTTGACTTTATAATAATTTATATACCAATCAATAAATTTCCCAACACCAACTTCAATTGGAGTAGACGGCTTGAAATCAATTTCTTTCATTAAATCATCCACATCAGCAAGTGCTTCGGGCACATCACCTTCTTGCATCGGCAGGAAATTCTTAATGGCCTTGCGTCCTAATCTATTCTCAATAATCTCAAT
>JANOLM010000588.1:0-4250 GCA_031419815.1 Bacteroidia bacterium | reverse complement strand
GGATAATATATTTGAAGGGATCATTTTTATTGTGGAAGACTGGTGGAGTATTCATAGCCTTGATTTTAAAACCACAAAAATGGGTATCAATATTAAGATCAAACAAATCTATAATCCTATTGAGGATAAAGCCTGGTTACCCATTTCTCAACAGTTCATTGTAGATGGAAGTGTTTTTGGATTTGATTTTGAAGGCACTTACCTCGCCACTGTTAAAGATTACAAGATAAAACTCAATCCGGAATTGCAGCTTGAGATGACAGTGATTGATGAGAAAGTCCAGAAGGAAGAAGCCAAACAAGTGAAGCAGCAGTTCAGCAAGAAAGGTCAACAATTAAAAGAACGTGTTGAATCCGGAAAGGAAATTACCAATAAAGAATTGAAGCAATTGGTAAAGGAGTATGAGAAAGCTGAGCAGAAGGAAACAAAGGAGCCAGAAGTAATTTCAGACACTAAATATTCGGTGGATTCTCTCGCCTATAAAAAAGATTCAACGTTTTGGAAAGAGATGCGTCCCGCCCCTTTAGACAAAGAAGAGGTAATGGGTTATGTGAAAAACGATAGCATCTCTGAAGTTCAGCGCAAAAAAGATGAGGGCGACACACTTAAAAATGGTGGAAAGCATAGCAAGAAAGGATTTCAGGTTTGGGATATATTCACAGGCGATAGTTATGGCCTGGGTAAAACAACAGACTTTCGTATTCACACACCTTACGGTGGATTTAATACAGTGGAAGGATTTAATTTGATCTACCGAATGAGTTTTTATAAGAGGTGGGTGAAAAAAGATTCACTTAACTCAAATGAAAGAGCTCGTACTTCTCGGCTGGAGATAAGCCCGATTATGCGTTATGCATTCTCTCGTGAAAAACTCACAGGAATGCTTCGGGTCGACTATCGCAATCGCGATACGAGAATAACGATGGAAGGAGGACGATACATTCAACAATTCAATGCCGATGATCCTATTCATCCGTTTGTCAATACATTCACCACACTTTTGCTTGGCGATAACCTGATGAAGGTGTATGAGCGTGATTTCGTTGATCTCAACTACCGACAGCGTATCAATGAAAAGTATACTTTCCGTACTAATTGGTCTTGGGCTAAGCGATATGAATTGCAGAACGCATCTAACTATACACTTTTCAAAAGTAATAGGGACGAGTACACCACAAATGTGCCCGTCAATCTCGAATTGAGTAATACAAGTTTTCAGGCGAATACAGCATTTGTTGGCTCGGTGGGATTTGAAGCTCGGCCTTGGCAAAAGTATAAGATCAGAAATGGACGAAAGATGAGAGTAGATGATTCATCACCTTTGTTAACATTAGACTACAAAAAAGGATTTGAAGGATTCTTAAACAGTGAAGTAAAGTATGATTTGTTAGAGATTGGTTTAAAGCACGGTATGAAATTGGGAATACGCGGCAAACTTGATATTTCGCTTAAGGCCGGAAAATATTTGAATGCCGATAAACTTTACTTCACGGATTACAAGCATTTTCTTGGCAATAAGACCCCGTTTGTCACAACTGATCCTGTTGGAAGTTATCGCCTGATGGATTATTACTTGTACAGCACTCGCGATCAATATTTTACTGCCAATGCCCATTACCATTTTAGGAAATTCTTGTTCACCCGCATCCCTAAAGTACGCATGTTTGGTGTGTCTGAAAATATTTTTGTCAATTATCTTGCCACACCCTCTTCAAAGAATTATACGGAGGTGGGCTATGGGCTGGAAGGTATATTGCGCATCTTCAGACTGGAAGCAGCCGTTGGATTTCAAAATGGTCAATATCTTAACACTGGATTCAGAATCGGAATCGCCACCAGTGTTGGTGTTAACTTCAGCGATTAATTTTTTAAACCCAAGGAGTTAGCGAACTTTGCTTATGCTCCTATCCATTGAAGACTTTCTTTCGCTCCGGCAATCTCATCCAGTTGTGGATGTCCGTTCGCAAGGGGAGTTTAGCGATGGCCATATCCGGGGGGCAAGCAACATTCCCATTCTCAACAACGAAGAGCGAGTAGCTGTAGGTACTGATTACAAACAAAAAGGCCAGCAGGAAGCGATTAAGACAGGCTTTAGGTTAGTTGGCCCACGCCTGCTCGACATCATCAACGAGACCCAACAAGCTGCAGTTAAGAATAGTAGTGGAGAGAGGTCAGAAATATTAGTCCATTGCTGGCGTGGCGGCATGCGCTCTTCAAACTTCTGTCAGTTTGTAGGCATGGCCGGAATCAAAAGCCATCAGCTGGAAGGTGGATATAAAGCCTATCGACATCTTGCATTAGAATCCTTCAAAAAACCGCTTAAAATTATTCTACTTACGGGTTGCACAGGCAGTGGCAAAAGTGAAGTGCTTAGGGCGTTGAAAGCGAATGGTGAACAAATTTTGGATTTGGAAGATTTAGCTCGTCATAAGGGTTCTGCATTTGGAGGATTGCTGATGCCTTTGCAACCAACCACCGAGCAATTTCAAAATGAACTCTTTGAAGAAATAATTCAACTTGATGTATCGAAAAGAATTTGGGTGGAGGACGAATCCATCGCCATTGGAAAGATTTTTTTACCACATGATTTTTGGGATCGAATGAATGGTAGCCCGTTGATTCAAATGGAGGTTAGTAAAGATATTCGGATACAACGATTGGTTTCAGAGTATGGCTCTGCCGATAGAGATGAATTTTTAACGATCATGGGCAAAGTAGTAACAAAACTTGGGGGCCAGCATTACAATTCGGCCAAAGAAAAACTATTGGAAGGTGATATGGCTTCCACGATTGATATTCTGCTCACGTATTATGACAAAGCATATTTGAACAGTATCGCGAAAAGAAAAAGCAAGCTAGCGGCAAATGTTTCGTGGAACGGAGCGGATAGTAATAATTTTGCCAAGACAATTTTGAACCTTGAATTTTGAATCGCCAACAAGTTATGACAGATATAAAACTCACCCAATATTCTCACGGAGCAGGCTGTGGCTGTAAAATTTCCCCGGCTGTGTTGGATACTATTCTACATTCGGATCTGCCCAAAATGAAGTTTTCCAACCTATTAGTGGGCAATGAATCGAAAGATGATGCTGCCGTCTATGATCTCGGTGATGGAACCTGCATGATTAGTACAACGGATTTTTTTATGCCCATTGTGGACGATCCGTTTACCTTTGGAGCCATCGCTTCTGTCAATGCCATCAGCGATGTTTATGCCATGGGTGGCGAACCTGTCATGGCGATTGCTATTCTTGGTTGGCCCATCAATAAAATCCCTGCCGAGGTGGCTAAGCTTGTTTTGGAAGGAAGCCGAAGTGTTTGTGCTAAAGCAAATATTCCGCTAGCCGGAGGGCATAGCATTGATTGCCCGGAACCAGTATTCGGTTTAGCGGTGAGCGGCAAACTAAAAAAGGAAAATTTGAAACGTAATGATACCGCCAAGGTGGGATCTATTCTGTATCTCACAAAACCGATTGGAATCGGAATAACCACTACGGCCCAGAAGAAAGGAATTGTTCAGGAATCACATTTGAAGATGGCGGTGGATACCATGCTTACCCTCAATTCCATTGGCACTGAGTTCGGGAAACTACCTTACGTGAATGCCATGACGGACGTAACAGGTTTTGGTTTGCTCGGTCACCTATGCGAAGTGTGTGAAGGCAGCGGCCTATCTGCAGAAATTGAATTTAGTAAAGTTCCTAAGTTTAATTTCCTGGATATGTACATTCAACAAAAGTCAATGCCGGGTGGCACGCAACGCAACTGGGAAAGTTATGGACATAAGATCAATGCGGGCACTGAGGAACAGAAAGTAATTTTGGCTGATCCTCAGACAAGCGGTGGCTTGTTGGTTTCAGTTGATAGCGACAAAGTTTCAGAATTTGAAAGCTTCACAAAGCAAAAGGGATATGACTTAAAGCCTTTTGGGAAATTAGTACCGAATCAGAAATTTGTAATAAATGTAAATTGAGAAGGAGATGAAAAATCTAATACTCCTGCTAAAGTGGCAAGTGTAAGTAAACTAAGTGCAAAGGCTGAGGGTAAATCTTATAAAACCTATAATATTGGCGGTCTTGAATTGCAAAGTAAACCCGGTGAAAATTTCTCCAA
The DNA here is from genome assembly GCA_031419815.1 of Bacteroidia bacterium. Lineage (GTDB taxonomy): Bacteria > Bacteroidota > Bacteroidia > Cytophagales > Cyclobacteriaceae > ELB16-189. The sequence continues at coordinate 134 of JANOLM010000588.1, read as the reverse complement.
GAACCTTCAGCGGTTTGTTGCAGCTATTGATCGGGAGATGTAAGCCAAAGGATTTGCGCGTGGCTTTGTAAATCCTGATTTATTAATACTTGGGAATGTCGGTGACGGATGAAGTACAAACCAGAGATAGTTTC
>JANOLM010000587.1:0-3460 GCA_031419815.1 Bacteroidia bacterium | reverse complement strand
AATGAATTATTTCAAACAATATCTGGTGGGATAAGAACGCATGCAACTTCTGTTAATGTGACTTCACCAGCTACCGCCTTACTACAAGGCTTTACGGGCAATTACTTCATAACTGTTAGTACTGAGCCCGCCTGGCCATGGCCTAAGCAAATATCGCGGCAGATTTGGGTTGGCACTTATGACGGCAATCTTTCCATTTCAGGTCAATCCGCAGTCTGTCCCGGAAACACTTATACGTATGAGGCTACACCACCTGGAGGTCAACAAATGGGTGGCCTTTCCTATCAGTGGACTAAACCCTCTAATTGGTCAATCCAATCGCAGTCTGCCAATTACTTGACTGTATATGTACCTCAGTACAACCCAGATTATGGAGTAGTTCAAGTAAGTGTGAATAATGGATGTGGGGTTTCAGCGAATGGCCTCACTGTCTTTCCAGGTTACGGCTGTGACGGTTATTATGCAATTAGTATTTATCCTAACCCTGCAACAGAGGAACTAACAGTGGAGATGAGGGCTGAAAACAATGTGGATGCGTTAAGTAGCGAATCGCCAAAAATTGATGAGGTCCTTTTAGTTAATTCAGAAAGCGAGAAGGTAAAATCATCCGTTCAAAGTGCCAATAAATACAAATTTGATTTGCGAGGCTTGAAAAAAGGACGGTACTTTATTCACGTTCGGATGGGTAAAGAAATAGTAAAGGAGCAAGTAGTAATAAATTAGAATTGCAGTTAAGTGCGCACGATTATAATTTTAATCTGCTATTCTACTGCTGGGGTGAATCGTTTTCTGAAGTAGGCAGGTCAGTTTAGAATTGACCTGTCCTATTTTAGATTTGGAGCAACCTTAAAAGGATTTAGAGCTTTCCGAAAAAGAATTATCGCGTCCCGCAAAGGATTTAAAGCTTCTTGAAAAAGATTTCTCGCTTCCAAAAAAAGAATTAGATCATCTGGAAAAGGATTTAACGCGACTGGAAAAAGAATTTTAGCCACAAGCATAAGCTTTTCAGGGAAGTGCTGGAAAACATACAAAGCCCGCAACATCCCAATCTTCAATACTTTGTTTACAAAAGTATTATTCTGCGCAACCTATATGGAGTGGACTTTATGAAAGAGGCCGTGGAGATAGTGACGACCAACCGAAATAGATTAGCGATGTTGCACTGGCTACAACACTGTGCAGATAAACAGGTTTGACTAAGCTCCGAAATTCGCTTCCTGCTACTTCTGATACCTCGCACTAAGTGCGGTCATAACAATGAACAATATTAGTACCAGTGCAAGTGCAATTCGCAATGTTTGCCAGTCGGCTAGAAAACCAATTATGGGCGGGCCAAACAGAAATCCTGAATAGCCAACGGTAGTTACCATGGCAAGGCCAACACCGGGCGGTAAATCTTTTGTGTTACCAGCAATGCTATAGGCAATGGGCACGATAGCCGATAGCCCAAGACCCACAATAAAAAAGCCAACGATCACAACATACGGACTTATGAAAAGCATTGCGATGCTCAACCCAAATGTGGCGACAAGGCCACAGGCAATCATCAGCTTACGATCGCCAAATTTTGCGCGGGCGGAATCCCCAAAAAATCTTCCAATGGTCATGGCCAGTGCAAAGGCAGAAAGCCCAATAGGTGCAAGGGCTTTGTCTGCATGGGTAATATTCTCCATGTAATTAGTACTCCAGTCTGCCATTGCTCCTTCACCGAGCATACAACAGAAAGCGATTATTCCTATACTCACCATTGCAGCATTCGGCAACCTGAAGGCAGGGCCATCTGGTTTTTCCTGTGGCTTATCATGAATAAGATGATAGCGCGCCCACAGTGCTCCAGCTATGCTCAGTGCGGTGATAATGCTGAGATGAATAATCAAGGGGCTCTGTAGCTTAATAAAAAGCGAGCCACAACTTGCCCCGGCCACCATGCCGATGCTAAACAAGGCGTGGAACGATGTCATGATTGGTTTTCGCATCTGTTGTTCTACCATCACGGCCTGCGAATTCATCGATACATCCAACATACCGGCAGTGACGCCCATGATAAAAAAGATAAGGACCAATCCCAGCACACCCGACATGAGTGGAACAAGAGGCACAAAAATGCAATAGGAAAAAACGGAGACTATCCCAATCCTACGGCTGCCGTTGCGGATGATCAACCAACCCGTGAATGGCATGGCGAACACAGCCCCCAGAGAAGAAGAAAGCAACACTAACCCCAATACGCCATTGTCAATTTGAAACAACTCTTGTATGCGTGGAAAACGCGTGGCCAGGTTGGCGTGCACAAAGCCATTGATGAAAAAGAATAGGTTGACAGCTAGGCGCGAGTGATTCACAGGTGTTGGTTTATGAAACTAATGGTGAATCAAGTTAATAATAAAAGCCAGTAACCTTTACCTCTAATTATTTTTCCAGGGCCGTCACTTCAAATGAAGTGGAGGTGCTACCGGTAATTCCTTCAGAACTCATCCCCTGAATCATGATTTTATAAATACCGGGCTCATCGGACGAATAAAATTCTATTGTTTGATTTTCCTTTCCACTTAAATTAATATTGGGTGTCCAGAATAGTAAATTTCTTCGATCAGCCAGCCGGCTTTCCTGATGAGACGGGGTTTCATACTGTGGCGAGAAAAATTCTTTTTGAAGTTGAAGACCCTGATAATCTAATACGGTTACTTTAGGGTCTATCTCAAACCCTCCGAGGTCTCCTTTGTAAGTGGTATAACTAACGATGCCTTCAAACGCAAAAGGTCCCAGAAAATATTTCCGTGTCATCACATCCAGCTTTTGTACCTTCAAAGGACTAAATGCCATAATCTTATCTACATCGAAAATGGGTACACCATCTAGTAATACCAGCGATTCATTTTGAAATAAACCGTGGCGAGGTTCATCCGGGACTTTGAATATAAATTTTCCGTCTTTTTTTCTTACCCATACACCGTGCACATATTCGCGCATGACTTCTTCCATTACGGTGAAACGTGTGTAGTCATCCAGTAAATATTTTTCATCAGGCTCTCCGTAAAATGCCGAACTGTCAATAGAAGGATTTTTAAGTGTAGTTTTTTTTGCGTTTTTATAAGTGTTTCCAGTTTGCATGGAAATGCTGCGCGTAATCAATTGATCTTTCCAGGCGGATGAAAAGCTAAGAGGAGGAAGAGAGAATGAAGAAAAATTTTCTGAGTAAGGATTATTTATTTTAATCTGATAAATACTGTCCTGGTTTAAGTTAGGCTGAATAAAGATTTTCTTTTTATCAAAGAAATTACCCATTTCAAATTGGACGTAACCGTTGGCGTCACTCAGCGATCCATAAAGCTTGATGTCCTTACCGGGTGTTGAAAGGTAGGTGTGAATGCCTGAAGTATTTGAGCCAGTACGAAAGCGCCATCACCGATCACGCCGAAGCCGTCGGAGCCAACGGCGTCATCTGCGGCCACATCCACAA
>JANOLM010000586.1:0-5943 GCA_031419815.1 Bacteroidia bacterium | reverse complement strand
TGACGGTGCCGGTTGTGTGCAGTCAATTGAAGTTTTGAGACTTTTTAAAGAGATGGGGTATAAGCCGAAACGCACTATTCGTGCGGTTATGTTTATGAATGAAGAGAACGGATTGAGAGGAGGAATAAAATACGCTGAGCTGGCCGAGAAGAATAATGAGAAACACATTGTAGCCATTGAATCTGATCGTGGTGGATTTACGCCACGCGGATTCACCATGACAGCAAGCGATGCGGTTCGACAAAAAATTAAAAGTTGGAAACCATTATTGGAGCCTTATGGACTTACCGACTTCAATCAAGAAGGTGGAGGTGCCGACATTGGCCCGCTTGGTCCGCAAGGTGTTGCGCTCATTGGCTTCCTGCCGGATTCACAACGCTATTTTAATTATCACCACACTTCAGAAGACACCATTGACAAAGTAGACAAGCGCGAACTTGAACTTGGAGCTGCATCCATGGCAGCATTGGTTTATTTGATTGATAAGTATGGGTTGAAGTAGGATTAAAACTTATTGCCTTTCGTTAAAGCATTCACTTCTTTGGTGAAAAAAGTTTTAATGGTGGGCCAGTTGATAGATTTGTCAAGCATAAAGGGCATTTTGGAGACCTCCGCTTCATCAAAATACTGCAAACTTCGGATGATATGATAAGTTTCGATAAGCGAATACTTTTTTTTAAAATCCTGAAAAATTGAAAGAAGTGGTTTGAAGTTTTTGCATAAGTAGAAAAGATCCACAAAATCTTTCTTTTCACCCCGCTGTGCAATGGCCGCAATTTTCATTGCACCGATATTCATCCAGTGAAAACATTCTTATTCCATCTTCCTCATCAGGATTTTTTAATAAAGGAAAGGGATGTTTTATCAAATCTGTTTTCACGTCTTCAATGGTCAGGAAAACACCGAACGTATACAAGTTTCCCAATTTTGTTCCGTTGAAATTTTCCTGAATAGATTGATAGATAATTTGACTTTGAAACTCTTCGCCAGGTTGAAAAAGATCGATATCAATGGAAGTGCGATGACCAAATTTTAAAGCTAGCGCTGTTCCACCAACCAGACTGAATTCTTTCAGGATTGGTAGTGGCTGAAGCTTTTTTATCAAAACCAAAGTTGAGGCATCGACTGTTTCAAGGTGTAGCACAAGAATTGTTGCTTTGGTATGTTATAGTAATTACTCAAAAAATTTAATGTGCGGTCGTCAAACCACCTGGCCTTAATAATATTTTCCCGAATATCTTCCTTCGTATAATATCTCCAAAGGGTTTTAACATCTTCCCAACTTCCGCGATTAAACACCCGTGCCATCACCCACCTCTTATTCTTTTCCCAATCAATCTCTCTGAAGTCAACATCCCAAAATAAATTTTCGGGGAAGTCAGGTATGCCGCGAGAAGGGATTGGTGACTTTTTCATTGATGTAATTTACGAAAAAGGAGTGTGCTATCCTTGCTTTTACATTGATTAAGGTTAGATCGCGGATGCTCGATTCTAGAAATGTTGGGCTCTAAATTCGCAATTAAGAATAAAGCAAAAGCAAAATACCAACCTTTGGCTGTCATTTTTTTAACACTAAGACATCATAGCTAGCTCTACCAGCAACTTCAGGTCTGATTTTTTTTTACTTGTGAAAACGACTGCTTCCATAGACTTTGAATATTTATAAAAGCTACTAATTTGTCTAAAATTAGAAATGCCAACCTTTTAGCTGGCATTTTTTAACAATAATATGTCACAGTAATTTATACCGCGGCTGATTCTTCACTCTTAGCATATTCTTCAATTGGCAAACAACTGCACACTAAGTTTCTATCACCATAAGCATTATCAACCCGGCTAACCGATGGCCAGAACTTTGCTTCTTTTACAAACGGCAGTGGGTAAGCTGCTTTTTGACGGCTGTAAGGGCGGTTCCATGTATCAGCCGTAATTATTGAAGCTGTATGAGGAGCATGTTTCAATACATTATCATCTTTTTCAGCTTTTCCTTCTTCTACCTCACGAATTTCATTTCTGATTTCAATAAGCGCATCAACAAAGCGATCCATTTCTGCTTTCGGTTCGCTTTCAGTCGGTTCTATCATCAGCGTACCGGCTACCGGGAACGAAACGGTTGGAGCATGGAATCCATAATCCATCAAACGCTTGGCGATATCTTCTACCTCCACTCCAAATTTTTTAAAGTCACGGCAATCCACAATCATCTCGTGCGCGCAACGTCCGTGTGTTCCAGTATAAAGAATTTTATAATGACCGTTCAATCTATCTTTAATATAGTTGGCGTTGAAGATTGCCAGCTTAGTAGCATTGGTTAGGCCATCACCACCCATCATAGCTATGTAGGCGTATGAAATAGCGAGAATACTAGCACTTCCCCAGGGGGCAGCGGATACAGCCGTGATTGCTTTTTCGCCACCTGTTTTTATTACAGCATGACCCGGCAAGAATGGTTTCAATTTATCGTTGCAACAAATTGGGCCCATTCCTGGGCCACCGCCACCGTGTGGAATACAAAATGTTTTGTGAAGGTTTAAGTGACAAACATCTGCTCCGATATTGGCGGGTGATGTTAAGCCTACTTGAGCGTTCATGTTAGCACCGTCCATGTACACCAGGCCACCGTTTTTGTGAATGCTTTCGCAGATGTCGATGATAGCCTCTTCGAAAACTCCATGCGTGGATGGATAGGTTACCATTAAACACGCAAGCTTGTCTTTATACTGTTCGGCTTTGGCTTTCAAGTCCGCCACATCGATCTTACCTTCAACATCTGATTTGGTTACAACAACTTCCATACCTGCCATCACCGCACTTGCAGGGTTAGTGCCGTGTGCCGATGATGGGATCAACGCAATGTTTCTATGCGAATCATTTCTACTTTGATGATATGCCCGGATGACTAGCAGTCCAGCGTACTCGCCTTGAGCGCCACTGTTGGGTTGCAAAGAGACTCCCGTGAAGCCTGTAATTTCTTTCAACCAGTTTTCCAGGTTGGTGATCATTTCGGTATAGCCTTGTGTTTGATCGCCTGGCGCGAACGGATGGATGTTACCCATCTCTGGCCATGTTACAGGAATCATCTCTGAGGTAGCATTCAACTTCATGGTGCAAGAGCCCAAGGAAATCATGGAGTGCACCATTGACAAATCTTTGCTTTCCAGTTTCTTTATGTAACGAAGCATTTCATGCTCGCTATGATGAGAGGAAAAAACCGGATGGGTAAGGTAAGGTGATTTTCTTATTAGGGCAGTTGGCCATGTGACCTCAACCTTGCCTCTCTCCACCTCATCCGGCCTTTGGCCACCTTCAAAAGGAGAAGGAACATGGCCTAAAGAATTTTTTGATGAGAGGGGAAGAATTGTATTCACTGCTTGAGCAAGCGTTGAAATAATTTTATGTACATCTTCAAGAGAAGTAGTTTCATCAATTGAAATGCCGACATGATTATCTGCGAAGTATTTGAAGTTGACTTCTTTCTTATGGGCTTCACGCTCAATTGCTTTCTTATCCGCGACAGCGATTTTTAAGGTATCAAAATAATTTTCGTTGACTTGTTTTAAGCCTAATGTTTTAATACCCGACTCCAGCATTTTTGTTAAGCCATGAATTCTTCCGGCAATTTTTCTCAAGCCTTCTGGCCCGTGATAAACAGCATACATGCTGGCCATCACAGAAAGTAAAACTTGTGCCGTACAAATATTTGAGGTCGCCTTTTCCCTACGAATATGTTGCTCACGGGTTTGCAAAGCCATGCGATATGCAGGATTGCCCTGGGCATCTTGTGATATGCCGATAATTCGTCCTGGCATTTGCCGTTTGAACTCGTCTTTTGTGGCAAAGAAAGCTGCATGCGGCCCGCCAAAGCCCATAGGCACTCCGAAGCGTTGCGAGCAACCCACAACTACATCGGCACCCATCTCACCAGGAGATTTTATTAAAAGCAAACTCATCAGGTCTGCACCAACCACAACGAACAACTCTTTTTCATGCGCGGCTTCAATAAAAGATGTATAGTCTTTTATCTCACCATTGTTGTTTGGATTTTGGATATAAACTCCAAATAAGTTTACATCGGTGATATCTAATTTTGAAACATTACCAATCACCAACTCTACTCCAATCGGAGTTGAACGTGTTTTTAATAAATCAATTACTTGAGGGAAAGTATTTTCATCTACAAAGAATCTATGAGCATCTTTCTTAGATCCCTTTTTGGAGGCGTGAAGTAAATGTAAGGCCTCGGCAGCAGCAGTGGCCTCGTCTAGCAACGAAGCATTGGCAATCTCCATTCCGGTAAGATCCATGATCATCGTTTGATAATTGATCAACGCTTCCATGCGACCTTGGGCAATTTCTGCCTGATACGGAGTATAAGCCGTGTACCATCCTGGATTTTCTAAAACGTTTCGAAGAATAACACCTGGTGTGATACAGTTATAATATCCTGTACCGATGTACGATTTATAGATCTTATTTTTTGAAACTAGCTTCTTGAATTCGTTCAAAAACTGATACTCCGATTGTGCCTTTGGCAAGCTCAATGGCTTTTTCAAGCGGATGTTTGCAGGCACGGTTTGATCGATTAATTCATCTACCGATTTTACGTTCACCACGTTCAGCATTTCGGCAATCTGAGCTGCATCGGGAGCATTGTGACGCGACTCAAATTTTTCGGAATAGGTTGGATCGATATTCATTGAGTTAACTTAATTAAGGTTCAATAAACTTAACACGATAAAGTGTTCAAAGTTTTTATTTTTTATTGATTCAAAATTTTGATCGTTGAATTTGGAATTTAGAATCGTTCAAACTGTGAAAAGAAGAAGCTGCCTTCGATATCTGCGTTGGCATCAGAGTCGGAACCGTGAACGGCATTGGCATCAATTGACTTGGCAAACAAAGCGCGAATAGTACCCGGTGCGGCTTTCTTAGGATCAGTAGCACCAATGAGCTTACGGAAATCTTCTACGGCATTTTCTTTCTCCAGGATCATAGGAACAATGGCACCAGCAGACATGTAAGCACAAAGTTCTGCATAAAACGATCTTTCCTTGTGAATTTCATAAAACTTGCCAGCCAGCTCGCTGCTCAACTTTGTTTTTTTCATGGCCACCACTCGAAATCCGGCATCTTCAATCATTTTGGTAATTGCTCCGGTGTTCCCTGCCTCAACTGCATCGGGCTTAATCATTGTAAAAGTTCTGTTCGTTGCCATATTTAGTAGTTATAATTTTATTTTTATCCTTTTAACTTTTTAAAACTGGCCGCAAAAATATCAAAAGAAGCCAGAATCAGGAAGTCGGAATCAATATTAGGTTCACTTAAATTCGTCACAATACGATTCCAGCCTTGCGGTATTTTTCTATTCCCTCATTTATAAGCATTTTTGCGCCTTCGATGAAAAACCTATCCGTCTTTAAGACTTTTATAAGCCAGCCAAAAAACGCTGTAATTGTCACGCATTTTAAGCCAGATGCTGATGCGTTGGGTTCTTCATTAGGATTGGCCGGTTTTTTAAAGAAAAAAGGTCATCGGGTAACAGTAATTACCCCAAGTGATTATCCTGATTTTTTGATGTGGATGCCAGGAAATGAAGAGGTACTTGCACTTTCAAAGGAATCCAAAGAGCCGGAAAAAAAGGCCGCTGAGCATATTGCGAAAGCTGATATTATCTTCTGCCTTGATTTTTCAAGCCTTAGTAGGATAAACGACCTGGGGGAAATGGTGAAAAAGTCGGCTGCTACTAAAGTGCTGATTGATCATCACCTGGAGCCGGAGCATTTCGCGCATTTTGAGCAATGGGATTCGCATGCGGCCTCAACAGCCGGCCTTGTTTTTGATTTGATAGCCGAACTGGGTGACAAAATTTTATTGATGCCAGCATTGCAAATTGTTTGTATGCAGGCCTGATGACCGACACTGGTGGATTTCGCCATAACAACA
>JANOLM010000585.1:0-17676 GCA_031419815.1 Bacteroidia bacterium | reverse complement strand
ATGGTGGATGCTGCAGAGATCGGCTATGATGTATTTTGGGTGTTGAGTATTAAAAGGTAATGTATGTAACATATAATGGGCTCAATAATTATTGCCAGTAAATCAATCAGAGAGTAGTCACTTTCCTGAGAATTAAAGTCTTCACATTCGGGCAAAATCTCCACAGAAACATAGCTTCAAGTCCTCATTCCTATTGAATCTCCACTAAATGTAGTGGTACGATTTTATCAATAAATTTATTTGACTTTAAAAAGTAAAAAAAGCGGTGTGGTCGCAAAGGGCATTAAATCTTTGCATCACTAATTATCAATTTAAATAAAAATAAAATGAAAAAACTATTACTATTGCTCTGTGTTTGCTTCGCATGTTCGTTTGCAACTAACGCACAAACTCAGGATAAAAAATGGAATTTCGGTTTGCATGCTGGACCAAGTCAATATAGAGGTGATCTTGGAAATGATTTTTTTAAAACTGATATGCCATTCTATGGCTTTGGCGGTCTATCCTTTTCACGATATCTGGGAAGTCATTTAGATTTAAATCTTATGGCCACCAAGGGAGAAATAGGATTTAATCGCCCAACAGGAAATTTTAGACAGGATATTACTACAGCAACTCTGAATTTCAGGCTTCATATATTGGGACCCTCAGCTTTTGTAAGACCCTATTTATTTGTGGGAGGAGGAGCTATGTTATTTGACAAGAATATCGACATCACTGAAAAGAAAGTAGATTACCTGGCTCCCTCATTTGGTGCCGGTATAAATGTGAAAATGGGTCCATCCGTTATGCTTAATGTGCAAGAAACTTTTCTTTATTCTAGTGCAGATAGTAGAGATGGTGTTGTTTCAGGAAATAATGATGCTTACCTGTTTCACGTGGTAGGGCTCACCTTTAATTTTGGTAACAAGAAAGATGGTGATAAAGATGGCGTATCAGACTATCGGGATAAATGTTTGACAACACCTTCAGATGTAGCAGTTAATAAAAATGGTTGCCCTCTTGACAAAGATAACGATAGCGTGGCCGATTATTTAGACGCATGTCCTGATGTAGTAGGCACATCAGACTTGAAGGGTTGCCCGGATGGAGATGGAGATGGCATCGGTGATAAGGAAGACAGTTGCCCTGATGAAAAAGGACTTGCAGCATTGAGCGGTTGCCCTGATAAAGATAATGACGGCATTGCTGATAAAGATGATAGTTGTCCTGATGTAAAAGGGTTAGAAGCATTAAAAGGTTGCCCTGATGCAGACGGAGACGGTGTAACGGATGGTGATGATAAATGCCAGGCTACAAAAGCGGGATATAGTGTGGATGCAACTGGTTGTCCTTTGGATAATGATAAGGATGGAGTATTAAACGAAGAAGATCCATGTCCTGATAAAGTTGGCACGGTAGCTTTAAAAGGTTGCCCTGATACTGATGGAGATGGTGTGGCGGATAACGAAGATCGTTGTTTGGATGCGAAAGGAACCATGGTGAATAAAGGCTGTCCTGAAATCTCCAAGGAAGATGTAAAGAAGATAACTCAAATTGCGAGTAAAATTTTCCTGGAATCAAATAGCGATAAACTTAAAGTAGCATCTTTGGCTCAGTTGGATGCCTTAGTAGAAATATTGAAAAAATATGAAGGAGCCAACTTGCTTATCGAAGGGCACTCTGATGATAGAGGCGATGATGCATTCAACATGACTTTATCACAGAAGCGTACCGAAGCAGTGAAAATGTATTTGATGGGAAAAGGTATTATGGAATCACGATTGACAGCAGTAGGTTTTGGCGAAACCAAACCAATAGCAGACAACAAAACTTCCCTTGGTCGTGCAAAAAACAGAAGAGTTGAATTGAAGACATCCTATTAAAAGAAAGATAAGATATAAAGTTACTTTCAAATTAGGGGCGGGGCTGTTGACTTCAACAGCCCTTTTTTTTGTGCCATGAACGCCATCGATTCAAGCGTTAATTATATAGGGCTGTTGATTTCCCAGCTTTTCTCGGAGCAGCCTACCAGCCTATACATAGGGTTCACTAATACTTTATACAAATTTCAGGTATAGTTACTATCTTCATAAGCGAATTCTTATCTAGCATTGACTATACCATGAACATATGAGACAATACGTATTCCCCTTCGCCATTATTGCGATTAGTCTGGCAGGTTGTCAACAAAGTTCGAATGATGCAAGGGAGCGCATTGCATCAGCTATGGAGATCTCTTTAAAAGTAGAAATGCTGGAAAAATGGTATCCTCAGTCTGTTGATACTTTGTATGGCGGCTTTCTAAGCAATTTCACCTACGACTTTAAGCCAACGGACGATCAGGATAAAATGATCGTAACGCAAGCCCGTCATACATGGACCAATGCGAAAGCGTCACAACGCTATCCGGAAGTTGATCATTTCCGCACCAGCGCAAGACATGGATTTGAGTTTTTGAAAAATGTAATGTGGGATAAAACCTATGGCGGCTTTTACACTTTGGTTGACCGACAGGGAAATGTTAAAGGCAACGATTCCTCCAAAACAGCATATGGCAATGCTTTTGGTATTTATGCGTTGGCGGCCTATTACGCAGCATCGCATGATACAAGTGCGTTGAACCTGGCCAAAAAAACTTTTGATTGGTTGGAAAAAAACAGCCACGATAAAGTATTAAAAGGTTACTTCCAACATTTGCAGCGCAATGGAACACCCATTAGCCGTCAAGCAGATAGCCCCTCCACAGCCGATACGGGTTATAAAGATCAAAACAGCTCTATTCATTTATTGGAGGCCTTTACAGAATTATATCAGGTGTGGCCTGATGATTTGCTACGCGAACGGTTATCTGAAATGTTGGTGCTGGTTCGTGATACAATCACTACACCAAAAGGATACTTGACACTTTTTCTTAAACCTGACTGGACGCCAGTTTCGTTTGCTGATTCTTCAAAAGAAGTTAGCATGAAACATCATCAGCTCGATCATGTTTCATTCGGCCACGATGTTGAAACTGCCTATTTATTGTTGGAAGCTTCTCATGTATTGGGTATTCCAAATGACACCATCACAATGACGATTTCAAAAAAAATGGTAGATCATGCCCTTCAAAGTGGTTGGGACGAAGGGATGGGAGGGTTTTATGACGAAGGATATTATTTTAAGTCCAAACCTGGGATAACCATTACACACGATACAAAAAACTGGTGGGCGCAAGCAGAAGGATTGAATACGCTTTTGTTAATGGCCGATTTATATCCCACGGATGAAATGAAATACTTCAATAAGTTTGAAACGCTTTGGAAGTATTGCGATACTTACCTGATCGATCATGAGCACGGAGATTGGTATGCAGGTGGGTTGGATAAACAACCTGAGTTGAAAACCGCTCTAAAGGGACACATATGGAAAGCTACCTATCATCAGTATCGCTCACTGGAGAATTGTATCATTCGATTAGAGAAAAAAAGTAACAGACATGACAAATAAAGTTGAGGGAAGTGGCGGTTGGGCTTTTGTCCACTCTTTATAAGTTGGTGAACCAGTCGCTTTTTATATCTACTGTCTCCGTTAATTTTGTGTCCACGCCCAATTTCAGTTCTTTCATTTTATCACAAAGAAGTTCTCCGTCAATCAAATCAATTGGTGGAGCACCGTCTCTGGTTGCTTCCTTGATTGCTTCTCTGGTAAAAGTCCCCGTTGTTATAACCAGTCCTTTGTCTGCCCGTCCTTGCATTGCTCCTCTAAAGTCCCGGATTTGACTTGGAGTCACAGAACCTTTGTAACGCTTGCACTGAAAAATGACATGGAAACTTAAAAGTCCGCTAACTCTAACAATTCCTTTTCCATCAATTCCTCCGTCCCCTGCTTTTCCTGTCACCTCAACTTGGAAGAATCCACTTTCTCTTAATAGTCGTTGAGCAAGTCTTTCAAATGCTGCTGGTGTTATGTTGTAAAGAATATTTAATAACTTCTCTTTCCACTCTTCCGTGTTATCAACTTCCTCGGCAACTTCGTGTTCTATTTCCTCAGTCGTTGTCTTGGGTTTAGGTTCAATAAGTCTATTCTTCTCTCTTACCATCCTAGCGATTTCAATATGGTCAAGCTTGTCTACATCAATGTCAGCCTTTGATAATGCCCAAATACCTCGTGAAGAATTCTCTAGAAGTCCAAACTTTTTCAAATACGTTCTACTCCATGCAAGGCGATAATCAACTTCATTTGTTGTTCCTTCTTCTCCATGTGGAATTTGTAAAATGTCGTCTGGTAGTTTAGTGATTTCATAGACTTTACTATTTATCTCTTCAACTGTCCCCGAACCACCTAACTGGATAAGGGCTTTGACTGTCGGAATAATAAGTTCGTCAAAGGAGGGTAAATTACTGTTCTGTTTTTTTCTTCCCATATGTTTATCGCTTGTCTGTCACGTAGCCTTGCTGCCAACTTTACCGTTTACTCCAGTGCCTTCACCCCTGGCAAAACTTTTCCTTCAAAGTATTCCAGCAACGCACCGCCACCGGTGGAGACATAACTTACTTTTTCCTCAAAACCAAACTTAGCTACTGCTGCGGCTGAGTCGCCACCACCAATTAGAGAAAATGCACCTTTGGCAGTGGCAAGTACTACGGATTCGGCAATTGCCTTGGTACCGTTTTCAAATTTTGCCATTTCAAAAACGCCCATCGGGCCATTCCATAAAATGGTTTTGGAGCCTTCCACTACTTTAGAAAAGACTACGCGCGCTTGTGGGCCAATGTCTAAGCCCATCCATCCATCGCCAATTGCATTGTTGTTAGCTATTTTGGTCTCTGCATTGGCATCAAACTTATCGGCTGCAATCGAATCAATTGGCAAATGAAGTTCAACACCCTTTGCTTTTGCTTTTTGAATCAGTTCTTTGGCAAGGTCGAGTTTGTCGGCTTCCACTAATGAGTTGCCTACATTGCCGCCAAGTGCTTTGAAGAATGTGTAGGCCATGCCACCGCCAATGATTAAATGATTCACGCGATCGAGCATTTTTTCAATGAGTAAAATCTTATCCGAAATTTTTGCTCCACCCATGATGGCCGTGAAAGGCCGTTCAGCATTCTCTAAAACTTTTTTTGCGTTAGCGAGTTCAGCAGCCATCACCAGGCCTGCGCATTTTTCTTTGAAGAACTGCGCCACAATAGTAGTGGAAGCATGTGCGCGGTGTGCTGTTCCGAAGGCATCGTTTACATATAAGTCGCCATGTTTAGAAAGTTTTTCCGCGAAAGCGACATCACCTTTTTCTTCTTCTTTATAAAAGCGAAGGTTTTCAAGTAGCAAGACTTCGCCTGGTTTTAGAGCCGCTGATAATGAGTAAGCTTCAGTGCCAATGCAGTCGCCACCAAATTTCACCGAACTCCCTAATAGTTGTTCGGTAGTTTTAACTGTGTGCTTCAATGAAAATTTATCTTCGGCCCCATCCTTGGGGCGGCCCAAGTGCGACATCAGGATGCAACTACCACCGTCCTTTAAAATCTTTTTTATGGTGGGGATAGTGGCGCGAATGCGGTTGTCATCGGTAACGTTAAAGGTCTTGTCGAGTGGAACATTAAAATCTACCCGGATGAGGGCTCGTTTGCCTTTGAAGTTGAGGTCGTTAAGGGTTTTCATAAATCGAGTTTTAGTGATGGGCAAATTTACGAATCCACCCGGACTCTACCTTATTTTTGAGGAAGCATGCAATTCTCACTTCCAAATATCGAAGTTCACTAACGTAACTTTTACAATATCTTCCCTTGAATGCTTTTTTCTATAAGATATAAGGCCCACTTTTCCAACAGGCTTACTAAAATTTCAAGTTTAACCGGCTTTGAGATGTAATCATCCATGCCAGCCTTCAGGCATGCTTCCTTATCTTCAGGCATTGCATTAGCGGTCATTGAGATTATAATGGGCTGATGATAGTGCTTTGATCGGATTAACCGTGTGGCTTCCAACCCATCCATTTCTGGCATTTGTACATCCATCAGGATCACGTCATAGAACTGTTCATCAAATTTCTCCATAACCTCCAATCCATTCTGGGCTACCTCAATTTTCTGATAGCCCAATTTATTAAGGACACGGACTGCCAGCTTCTGATTGATAGGATTGTCGTCAGCTAATAATATTCGAAGCGGGTACTTTGTAGCAAAATCTTCGGTTAAGACTTGATCCGGCTTTTGATTCTCAATAGGAGTATCATCTATTTCTGGTCTGAGTGCTCTATGAATGTCCCTGTTTAATTGCTGTTGTTTCACTGGCTTGTTTAATACAGAAGTGAATAGGGAAGGGTATTTCTTTTTACTTTCATCACCAACCGAGCTCAATAATATGATAGGAAGCGAAGGGTGTTTTGCCTTGATTTGTTGTGATAGCTGTAGCCCATCCATATCTGGCATCTGCATATCAGTAATCACAAGGTCGAACCTCTCCTGCTTAGAAAGTATGTGCAAAGCCTCGGATCCTGAGGAAGCAAGCGTAGGCAATAGTTTCCAATGCTCGAGTTGGGTTTTCAGAATGACTCTGTTCGTTGCATTATCATCTATCAGCAATACTTTTTTACCTTCGTTTCCAACCGTATTATAATGAACATAATGACGAATGGATTCCTGGTGGTTCATCAAACTTTTGATAGTGAAGGAAAATGTAGTGCCCACACCGAGTTCGCTATTAACTGTGATACCACCACTCATTAAACCAACAAGGCGCTCGCTGATTACTAACCCTAAGCCAGTGCCACCATATTTACGGGTAGTTGAAGAATCTACCTGAGAGAAAGCTTTGAACAAGCGCGAAAGTTTATCGTGTGGAATACCAATACCCGTATCTCTGATATGAAAAGCAAGTTGCAGTTGATTGTTGTCAGCGTTGAGTAATTCGATTCCCACAAAAATTTCTCCCTGGTGTGTAAACTTCATAGCATTGCTGATCAGGTTGAGTAGTATTTGACGCAACCTATGACTGTCACCAATAATCTGCGCGGGTATCTGATTGTCGATTTGATAGACCAGGTCCAGCCCTTTTTCAGCCGTCTTCTTAGCAAACACATCCATCACATCTTCAATACATTGCCGTAAGTCGAAAGGTTGATTATCCAGTTCCAGGTTACCAGACTCAATCTTCGAAAAATCAAGAATGTCGTTAATCACTGTAAGCAGAGCATCACCACTCGTGCGGATGGTATCGGTATACTCCTGCTGTTCTGCAGAGAGAGAAGTTTCAGCTAATAAGGAAGCCATTCCCAATACACCATTCATGGGTGTTCGTATTTCATGGCTCATAGTAGCCAGAAAAATACTCTTGGCCTGGTTGGCGCGTTCTGCATCTTGTCGGGCTTTTTCAGCTTCTTCACTTTTGGTAATAATCTCTTTCTTTTGTTGATGAAGCTCTTCGTTTAAGGTTTGAAGATACTCAGTTTGTGCTTGTTGTTCTTCGTGTAGTGCCTGTAGGTTTTCAGTTTGCGCTAGCAAAACATCTTTCTGTTCTATTACTTCCGCAGTCTGCTTTTGTACTTGTTCCTCCAATTTTATCTTTTGCTTCTCTATGATATTTACTCTTAGGATGACGATACCATAAATGCCTGATACCATTGCCAAAGCAAGAATAGTTTTAAACCACCAGGTATTCCAATAGGGCGGTTCAATAATCATGGTAATGGCCACTCCTGTGTTGTTCCATACCCCGTCATTATTGGAGCCTTTTACCCGGAAGACGTATTTACCTGGGTCGAGATTTGTATAGGCTGCTGTGTGTGCATTGCCAATAAAATTCCAATCTTCATCAAACCCTTCCATTTTGTAGCTATAATTATTCTTATCGCTTGCGATATAATTCAATGCGGCAAACTCGAAAGAGAATACCGATTGTTTGTCGGAAAGTGTTATAGTTTTCGTTTCAGAGATATGGTTTTTTAGTACTGAATTGTTTTCTGAATTTTTAACGGACTTATTAAAGATCTTAAAATCAGTAATAATTATAGGGGGGATGTGTGCATTGAATACAATTTTATCAGGGTTAAACATATTATACCCGTTATTCCCTCCAAAAAGCATTAGTCCCGTAGTTGTTTTTAGAGCGGCATATTGTTTGAACTCGTTATCTTGTAGGCCGTCTTTAACATTATAATTTTGAATGTTTTTTGTATCCGGGTTAAAAACACTTATTCCGTTTTGCGTACTGATCCAAAGATTTCCCTTTCTGTCTTCCAGAATGCTGCATAGTGAATTACTTGGCAATCCATCACTTTCAAAATATTTCGTAAAGGAGTTAGTTACCTTATTGTAAAGGTTCAATCCATTTCGGGTACAAATCCAAAGCCTGTCTTTGGAGTCCTGAAACAATGATAGGATTACATTGTTGCTGATGCTTTTCGGGTCATTTTCATGATTAAAAAAAGAAGTAAACGTGTTGTCCTTCTTATTCAAACGGTTTAACCCATTGGCAGTAGCTACCCATAGATTATGATCATTATCCTCGAAAATAGAAAATATGGAGTTGTCACTTAGTCCACTGTTCATTTTGTTATAGTGAATGAATTTTCCACTCATGCGATCTAATACGTCCAACCCTTCTGTGGTGCCTACCCATAAATTAGAATCACTATCTTCAAAAATCTTCCATACATTATCGCACACCAGTGAAGCCGGGTCTTTTGGATTATGGCGATAGTGTTTAAAAATATTTTTAGCCCTGTCAAATTTATCCAGGCCGCCATTCCAAAACCCGGCCCATATAAACCCGGCCCGGTCATTGATAACCTGGGTAACAAAATTGTTGCTGATGCTATGTGGATTTTTTGGATCATTAAGAAAATAAGCAAATTTTGCTTTCTTCGAATCATAGCAATTAAGCCCGCCACCATCCGTACTTATCCAAATGTTGGCTTGTGCATCTTCACAAAAAGAAAGAATGTTATTGTGATTTAATCCCTTGCCATCGCTGCCTGTATTTTTATAGTGACCGAATTTTTGAACATTGGCGCGATTTACGCCTCCATTAAAAGTGCCCAGCCACATATTGTCATTCTTATCGCGGCAGACAGAATAGATGGTATGGCTACCAATACTACCAGCATCCGAAGGATTAGGATGATAGTTGTAAATTGTTTTACGGTCTACATCTAAAATATCAAGACCTTTATGTTGCCTGCCAATCCACAGTTTTCCTTGAGAATCTTCTGCCATGCAAAAAATGGCTTCCTCAGAATCAGATGTCATATTTTTTGTGTCAAGCGAGAGGCGGATGTGTTTTTTGGAGGCCCGATTATAAAGAGACAATCCTTCCTTACGAGTGCCAAACCACAAGTTTTTTTTGCTGTCCTCAAAAATACATGTTGGTAGATTTATCTTAATGTCAGTTTTTGTTAAAGTTTTATTCGCACGGTCAATTATTCGTATTTCTTTTTCATTGACATACCAAAGTGTGCCCTCACTATCTTCAAATAAGCTAGAGAGTGCACCGATATTATTTTCACTTGTATCAGCCTTGTGGTATAAGGAAATTTTTCTTGAGACTCTATCCACAAGGTATAAATCACCCAAATTTGTTGAAACCCATAGGTTATTAAATTGATCTTCGTAAACCGTCTCTATCGATTTTTCCAGGTTAACAATGCGAATAAAATGGTTATTCTTACGGTCGAAAAGATCCAAACCTTTGGAGGTTCCTATCCACAGATTCTTTTGCTTGTCTTCATAGATGGAACGAACGGAGTTCGATTGAAGGCTATTAGTATCCAGTAGGTTATTTTGATATAAGCTAAAATTATAGCCATCAAATTTATTGAGACCATTCTCAGTTGCAAACCACATGATTCCCTTACCATCTTGAGAAACATTCGACACAAAATTTTTGACCAGACCATTCCTTGTATTAAAATGTTCAAACTTAAGATCAGGACGTTGAGCGAAAGAATAGGTAACTAAGCCAATTGCAAACATGATGATTGGTAAAGCCCTTAATGGTTTCATAAGCAATTGTTATTATGGTTAAAATAAATCCTTCGGTAATCAAATCTTAACTTTGCTATTGCTTTCATGCGTTGTTAACTGGAATTATTGATCCAATAAGCCAGCGATTATTTGAGCGATAAGGGTATTAAATAAAGAAACAGTATATGGAACCACCAGCGGGTTCTTTAAATCTTCTACGATAGCAGTGAGTTCTGCATCTCCCAGCATGAATAGCGTGGTTTTCATTTTATGACAAGCTTTTAAGAAAACTTCCAGATTATTCTGCATAACAGATAAGCTATAAGCGCGTTTCAATTCTTGCAGGTTATCAATCATTATGGCAGTCAATTCCTGCTTAAAGTCTGGATCATTATCTGCATAAGCGTCAAAATCGATGGATATTGTACGTTTTAACATCGTTTCATTAATTCTTGCTTTCATAATTTTTTTTGATTGATGGCTCAAAGTTGCAGAATGGACGGCCTTTAGAAATCAGGATAACCATGATTTTTAAAAAATAGGGGATTCCCTGAATAGGAAGGGATACCCTTACAGAATCCAATATTTAGCACTTGATCTGTTGGAGGATTTATAAATTTTATCGACTAATTATTTCGTCCTGCCGCGAGTGAACATCCTCTTGAAGGCAGTTTTGGGTAACATGGATAGGTAGTTATTATCAGCGTTTACAGAAGCAAGGGGTTTGAAACATACAATTCGAGTGTACCCGTTTGCAAAGCTAATTTTTTGACTAATTTTAAAGAAGATCAATTGCCGGTGATATGAAAAAGTTAAGCAGATTAGTCAGTGAAAACATTGTCATGATAAGCATGCTTACCGTTATGATTTTGATTGTGGTGGGGGCAACATTTACATGGCTGAATAAGAGAAAAATTGTAGAGACTACACGCGTGAAGTTGCAAGCGGAAGAGGTGAAGCAACGCCTCGATTTTATATTTAATGTAAGCTTGCAAAAAATTGACCTTGGCTTGCGGGGATATGCGTTAACTAAAAATGATCAGCTTCTGAGCCCTCTTGTGACTGGCATCAGCGACAATGAAATTAATCTAAGAAAATTAGATAGCCTTCTGCGTATTCAAAAGCTGGATACTAGCCTTGTTAAGTTTGATAAAATAAAAATTGGAATAGCTGATTATATTGAATTTTCGATGATGATGAAGAAAGAAGCAGAGCGTGATGGCTTGGGCGAGTTTGTGAACATGTTAGAGAAAGACAAAGGCTATGATTTATGGGTGTTGTTTGCTCCCTTTAGGGCAAGCCATATGCTATATGAGGATTCACTAATAGCAAAGGCTCAGGCAGATTATGAAGCTGCATTGAATCGGAATATTATTATACAAGTTATTTTATTATTGCTAGGTATTCCTTCTCTTGGTTTTGTTGTTTATATAACCAACAAAGAAGCGCTGGACAGGAGAAATCTGCTGTTAGAATTGGAGGAGAATAACAGGAAGTTTTTATTCAATCCTGGTTCGGAACTTCAAGTTAACAACCCGAGAGAAGTGATCGATAATTCAATTAATAATTTTAAGAAGGCATCTGAATTTATTAAAGGCATAACGTCTAAAAATTACGAAGTGCAGTGGGCTGGGCTTAACCAATCCAACAGCATGAAGAATGAAAATAATCTTGCGGGTGAACTGTTGAAAATGAGAGACCAGATGAAACTGGCTAAGAATGAGGATGAACGAAGATTTTGGGTAAATGAAGGTTTGGCGAAATTTTCTCAGTTGGTGAGGAATCACCAAGCTAATCTGCCCAGGCTTTCGGAAGAAGTAACCCGGTTTTTGGCCAAATACATGAATGCGCAACAGGGTAGTTTGTATGTATTGAATGATGACAACACCAACGATTTGTTTCTTGAATTGGTGGCATGTTTTGCCTTCGACAAAAAAAAGTTTATAACCAAACGAATAGAAATTGGCGATGGCATGGTTGGGCAGACCTACCTCGAAAACGAAGCTACCGTGTTGAAACAAGTGCCGCCCAACTATGTGCAGATTACCTCAGGTCTAGGATATGCCACGCCCACATGTTTGTGCATTATTCCCCTTAAGTATAATGATAAGACAGAGGCCGTACTTGAATTGGCTTCGTTTCATTTTTTTGAACCCTACCAAATGGATTTTCTAGCGAAGGCAGGTGAGTTTGTCGCCTCAGCTATCATAGGAGCAAAAGTCTCAACCAAAATGAAGACACTGCTTGATCAATCGCAGCAACAATCGGAACAGATGCGTGCGCAGGAAGAGGAGATGCGCCAAAATATGGAAGAGTTGCAAGCCACACAGGAAGAGATGGAGCGCAAGAGCCGTGAACTACAAGGATTGTTAAGTCAATCCAATGAAAAGGAAACTGAGTTAAAATCGAAGCTGCAAGAAATAGAAGACATCAAAACTGGGGATAAGAAAAAGAATGATGGGATGATTTCATATATGCAGAAATACAGGAGTACTCTGCTTAATATTTTAGATCAACTTCCTCATAAAATTTTTCTTAAGGATAAAGATGGTAAGATGGCACTTGTAAACACGATTGTGGCAAAGGCGCATCATATGAGTATTGATGAGCTAATTGGGAAAAGTGATTTTGATTTTGTGGAAGTCAAGACTGCACAAGAATGGAGAAACCAGGAATTAGAGATCATTAAAAAAGGTGTTGAAACGTATGTCTTTAATGAAACGCTAAATGGTGAAACCAAAACGTTGATGAGTACAAAGATGGCGTTCTATATTCCACATCTTGATCAAACCGGTCTGCTAGGCATTCAGACTGACATCACCGAACTTGAGGAATTAAAACAAAAGGTTAAAAAGATAATTTGACGCTAAGCCCAATCAAAGCCATTCTTCAATTTGTTCATCCGTCAGATTGCTGCCACAAATAATTGTTGCCACTGTTTTCCCTTTATATTTTTCTGCATGCTCCAGCAGAGCGGCAATACCTACTGCCCCAGATGGCTCCACAATAATTCCGGCATGAGCGTGTAGCAGCTTCATTGCGGTATAGATCGATTCTTCTTTTACCAGGATAGCATCATCAACAAGCCCTTTCATATCTTCCAATGCTTGGGGCACCGGTATGCGAACAGCAATTCCGTCTGCAATGGTGTTAACAACTTCATGACTTATCAATGTTCCGCTATGCCACGATTCTACCATGGCGCTTGCACCTTCGGCCTGAACTGCAATAATTTTTGTCTCGGGGCTGTACTTTTTATAAATACAGGAAATCCCATTGATCATCGCCCCATTTCCTAGGGCTACTAAAAGGACATCAATTGTTTGAGGAAACCTAAGAAGTTCTAAACCAATGGTACCAGCACCTTCAACTGTTTCAATATCCAGACTATCTTCTATATACCGCATACTTTGTTCTTTTGCTACATTTTTAGCCTCCAGCTTGGCAGCATCAAAATCTTCTCCATATAAAATCACGGTAGCACCGTATGATCTCATACGCTCAATTTTAAATGTACTTGCCTTTTGGCTTGCAAAAACAGTGAGCTTGATATTTTTTTTACGACACGCCAACGCCATGGCCTGCCCAAAATTTCCTGCACTGGCGCAAATCAAAGAAGTGCCTGAATCAACTTTAGAAACAAGCCACTCCGCTCCTCGTCCTTTAAAGGATCGGATGGGGTTAAGTGTTTCTATTTTCAAGACGAGGTTTACATCAAATAGAGAACTAAGTGGGTCATTGATGTACTGTGGTGTATTTAAAAAGACAGGATCAATTTGGGTGAAAGCCCCTTCAATGCGCGCAACGGTTAAACGATTGGCCCTATTCATTCAAATTTTATTTTTGAGGTTAATCCCCAAAACTTATTCCCAAACCCTTTGCTGCTAAAACCAACGAGCCATCTTTCCTTACAACATTTGATTCCTTCGTGGCTTCTTCAAGTGATACGGAAGTGATGGAATTATTTTGTAGAGCTACCATGCGTCCGAATTTTTTTTCGAGAGCAAGTTCAAACGCTTTTACACCAAATAAAGAGGCCAGCACTCTGTCAAATGCAGTTGGAATCCCTCCGCGCTGCACATGGCCAATAACGGTCTCGCGAATCTCAGCCTTACATCCGGCATCTTTCAGTTGCTTGGTAAGCTGATAGGCAACACCTCCCAGACGTACATGTTCTGAGCCTTTCTCTGCGGCATTTGATGTGATGGTTCCAGCTTTTGGTTTGGCGCCTTCGGCAATAACAATGTTAGCAAAGCCTCTTCCTTTTTTGTAACGCAATTCGATCCGCTTCACCAGCTTATTGATGTTGTAGGGAATTTCCGGGATTAAGCAAATTTCTGCACCACCAGCAATAGCAGTGTGTAAGGCTATCCACCCGGCATCGCGCCCCATCACTTCCATGATCATCACGCGATGATGGCTTTCGGCTGTTGTCACCAACTTATCAAAGCTATCTGTCGCAATTTGTACCGCTGTTTGAAAACCAAACGTCATGTCTGTAGCCGATAGATCATTATCAATTGTTTTGGGAACGCCAATCATGGGAATTCCTTTTTCAAAAAGTATTTTGGATATTTTTTGGGAACCATCACCACCAATATTAATGACGGCATCGAAATTTAGAGCCTTCAGTTTTTTAACTAATTCGTCAGACCGATCAATGAATTTAACAGAGCCATCCGGTTGGGTGATGGGAAATTTAATTGGGTTGGATTTATTGGTCGTCTTAAGAATGGTTCCGCCTTTGACATGAATACCCGCTGTTCGACTGCTTGTAAGTTTAATAATCTCCTGCGGTTCATTGAACACGCCATTGAAAGCTTCAATACTTCCATAAACCTCCCAATCTTCAGCTCCGGTAAGTTTTTCTTTACGTGCACGTTTCGCAATGCCACGTATTACGGCATTAAGGCCGGGACAATCACCACCACCGGTGAGAACGAGAATTTTTTTCATCGGGTAAAGTTAATAGTTAATCGTTATTTGGGTATGAATATTTTGTTCCTATTGTGAATGAGCATTTGAAATTTAAAAACAAAATTGGTAAAGTTGAAGTACTTCCACTATTAACAATTAACGTTTTTTGATTAACATCAAACCTCCGCTGCCGCTCTTTTTAGTCTGTCATTAATCGCTCTGCCAAGGCCTATTTCGGGTACCAGTTCTGCCAGAATTATTTCCACCGGCATTTTATCTAGTGTCCGCAATCCACTAAATAAGTTTTGGGCTGCTTCCTCAAGTTTCCCTGCTGGAGTTAATATAAATTGATATTGTACTTCGAAGTCAGTTTGATAGGAAAGTATACCAACTTTTGTTCGGCCATATTGAGTTATCAACTGGGGCAAATTGCCAAGCACCATTTTTTTGGTGGGGGCGTAATGATTTTTTAGTTGACCAGGTGCTTTTGGATTGGAGCTGGAATGAAGTTGAATAGAAATTTTTCCGACTTGCTGTTCAATGGCTTCAACACTCAATCCACCCATCCGATAAACAATAGTATGATCGTTTTCAAAACCTAGAATAGTAGATTCAATGCCAACTGTGCACACCCCTCCGTCCAGGATATAGGAAATCTTATCACCTAGTTGTTCGTTCACGTGCTCTGGTCGTGTAGGACTTATGTAGCCGAACGGGTTGGCGCTGGGTGCCGCTAACGGAAAGGACAATGACCTCAAAAGTTCTATCGTTAAAGGATGGTTGGGGGAACGAATGCCCACCGTCTTTAATCCGGATGTCACTAAATCTGGGATAATAGATTTGCGGCTTAGTAAGAGCGTTAGCGGACCTGGCCAGAAATTTTTTGTGAGAAGCCTGGCTCTCTCAGGAATTTCTTCTACATAGTTTTTTGCACGTTCTAGATCGGGTACGTGCACAATTAGCGGATCAAAATGCGGTCTATCTTTTACAGAGAATATTTTTGTAACAGCCGAGATATCCAGCGCATTACCTGCCAGGCCGTAAACTGTTTCAGTGGGGATGGCCACCAGCTCCCCTTTTTCTAAAAGAGCTTTTGCTTTGAAAATATCTGTACCAATTTCAGCCATAAATGCATGGTAAAGCTAAAATTTATTTGGCGTCAAATCACAAAGACACTAAGTTGCAGGAAATAACCTCTTTATAAGATGAGCAACAAAACCAGATCAATCCTTAAGGGTGTAGCGGTAATCATTGTATTACTGGCGGTGGTAATGCAACTTCAGATTGTCATCATACCGCTTTTAGTGCCCTATAAATTCTGGATGGTGGTAATTGGGTTTGGATTGATGCTGATCAGTTCAAAATAGCTTCTGCTTCAACCTGAGAATTGAAATCTCGCTGTTGTATTTCTCTAAATCCTTTAGGGGAATCCATTTTACATCGTGCGATTCCTCATTGACAATAATTAGTTCGGACTCATCGGCCTGGATTAAAAAGCGTATGTCATAATGAAGATGTTCAGGAAAATCTTTACGAGTAGGTATGGTGTGAATATCAAGATCAAATATTTGTTCCCGGATAACGGATAATCTTTTTAATCCGGTTTCTTCTTCCGCCTCGCGTAAAGCTACACGCAATACATTTTCATCACCATCGGCATGGCCACCCGGTTGGAGCCACTTATTTAATTTAGCATGATGTACTAAAAGAACTTTTGTCTTATCGGAATTTACAATCCAGGCAGAGCCTGTAATGTGGCCTGGGGGATGGGTGCGTTGAAAGGCATCTTTGTTTTCTAAGATCTTTAAAAATGGATGAATAAACTCTTTCTCTTCAGTGAAGGAAGTTTGATAGGATTGTAGTTCTTGGACGAGTTCGATTTTATTCACAAGCCGGAAAGTTGAGCAGGCAGTAAGCAAGAGCATTAGGCAAGTTAGGCGAATTGTTGCCTACTGTATTTGCCTATTTATTGTATAACAACCGTTACCTTGTTAAACTTCTTCTCTTCTAGTTTTCCTGTTTGTTCTCCGCCACCGGCATTGTCTTTGTCATCATTCTTTGCCAATATAAAGTAGGGGATAGCCTTCAAGTTTTTAAATTTGATCACACCTTTATCGTCTGTTATTCCCTCTGCAGCAAAATTTTTCTCGGCTACGTAGTCTTCTTCCTTTTCAAATAGTTTTACACTTGCTCCTTTTACGGTGTTGCCTAATTCATCCCTTACGGTAACCGTGAGGGAGGTTTTAATTAGTTGAGCCTCAGCAGATGAAGCCATAATTATCAGGCTTAAAAATAGAATGGATGAGATGAATGTTCTATATCCTTGTTTCATATTTTTTGATTTAGACGTAAACTTATCTTAGTGAGTTATTTGTAGACAATTCGATAGCTTCTTTCAATGAGTTCCCCTGATTAACTCCGAACGGAACTCAGAAACTAATTATGCATGGATTTTAAATCTTCGATGGCAAATTCAGTCCAAATTACCTCGGCCACTTTTTGCTTCATTTTATTTTATGATAAGTTTTATATAAAAATAAACTTTTCTGATTGCATAATCAATCCTCGATAATCCTCCAATGTCTTTTCGTAGAAATATAATGACCCTGAATAATTTTGTACAGATTAATTTATTTTCCGGTTAACTATTTTTCGATTAACTGTTAACGTCTATCGGATCAACGCAACGCCACCATGTTTTTCCTGCACACCCTGTTCTGGACGGAATGCGCTCACATATTTAATAACATAAGCGTAAGCTCCACCTGGTAAAGGTTGACCCGAATTATTATTATATCCTCCATTCCATCTAAAATTCCTGTCTTTAGATTCAAACACC
>JANOLM010000584.1:0-7167 GCA_031419815.1 Bacteroidia bacterium | reverse complement strand
ATTAGCTTTTATAGCTAACAGCGCAACCTCTTCGGGCACCATTTTATATTATCTGACCTCCTACGCTGTTGCATCCATTGCTACTTTCAGTGTGCTGCACGAAGTAGAAAATGCGAATGAGTCCGCCAGTGGTTTCAATGGGCTTTACAAACGAAACCCAATGCTGGCTGTTGTCATGACTATAGCATTACTTTCTCTTGCAGGTATTCCACCACTGGCGGGGTTCTTTGCGAAATATATGGTCTTTGCCCAGGCACTTGATCATGGATATGCTAGCTTGGTCATTCTTGCCGTAGTTACTTCCCTGGTTGGCGTTTACTATTATTTCCAGGTGATTATCGCGATGTTTTTAAAAGAACCAGATGGAGCCTTTATTCGCCTTTCAGGTTCCTCAAAAGTGCTAATGTCTTTGTTGGTGGTACTTACGCTGCTGATGGGATTATTCCCCAATTGGCTTATTTCATTGCTTGGTCAGTAAATCGTCATCCGCTACCAACTACCATTAAAGGAAAGTGGATGCCGATGACATAAGAGTCTTGCTTTTTCTATCTAAAAATTTTACCTTCAATCAATTGAAATCTATTTAAGTATGGGAAAAGTCAGAGACATATTAAAAACTAAGGGAAAAGCAGTTTTTTCTGTTGAGCCAACCATTATGGTGTACCAAGCCATTGAACAGATGTGCGACAAAAACATCGGTGGTCTTTTGATTGTGGAGAATGGAAACCTGGTGGGTATTTTTACAGAGCGTGATTATGCTCGTAAACTTATCTTAAAAGGTAAATCTTCCAAAGATACTCCCATCAGCGAGCTGATGACCAAAAACCCAATCACGGTAACGCCTGATAACACCATCGAAGAGTGCATGAACATCATGTCAGGCAAACGTATTCGCCACTTGCCAGTGATAGAAGATAATCATCTGACAGGAATGATCTCTATCGGAGATGTAGTCAAGCATATCATTGAAGAACAAAAATCCATTATTGAACATCTTGAACATTACATCACCCACTAGATCTGACAATCTAAAAGCAAGAGTAAGATAAGTTAGTATAAATTTCCTGTTAACTTCTTGGTGGTAGTGTAGCCCGTTCTATTTTACCAACCAGAAAAATATACGAACACGCCCCGATCAACCCCAGTGCTCCTACAAAAAAAAGTGCGGGTTTAAAGTTTCCACCGCTTGCAAGAAACCCGATAACAATTGGAACAATGATGGAGGCGAGATTTCCCATGAAATTAAATACGCCACCAGTCAACCCGATTAAATGCTTGGGAGAAAGTATGGATACAAAGACCCAGGAAATCAAGGCCATGCCAGCTCCAAAAAAAGCTGTAGCCATAAATAAGATTACTAGGGTTGTATCTTCCGTATAATTTGCACCTACTATAGATCCGGAAATAATAAGCCCAAAAATGATTGGCATCTTACGAGCCATGCTTACAGACTTTCCTTTGCTGATTAGGTAATCTGATAAAAACCCAGATAAGAGTAAACCTGCACACGCTGCCAAAAATGGTATGGATGCCAGAAAGCCAGATTTAATAAAACTTAATCCCCGATATTGAACTAAGTACGTTGGGAACCAGGTAAGAAAAAACCAAAGTGTGGCATTGACGCAAAACTGCCCGATATAAATTCCCCATAAAGTTCGGTTGGAGAACACTTGCTTCCAATCCTCTTTACTCCATGCTGTTTTTTTAACGTTATCTTTTCTATCGGAAAACACACCTCCACCTTTTTCAATATAATCCAACTCAGCTTGGTTTACTCGTGGATGCTCTAACGGGTCGCGATAGAAAAGATACCATACCAATCCCCACACCAAACCAGTTAACCCGGTGACAATAAATAATCCTCTCCAGCCTGCATATACTTGAATCGTGACCAACACAGGTGTTAAAAAAGCGAGTCCTATAAACTGGCCTGATACATATAAGGCAATCGCGGATGCACGTTCATGTTCAGGAAACCAACTGGTAACAACACGATTGTTGATAGGATAGGAGGGTGCTTCAAAAGCACCAGTAGCAAGACGAAATGCAAATAGACTTGCAAACCCTTTCACAAATCCCTGGCACAATGTAGCAATTGACCAGGTGACAAGGCATATTGCATAAAAAACACGCGGCACAATTCGATCTGCAAGTAACCCACCGGGAATTTGCAAAGCTGCATAGGTCCAGCCAAATGCAGAAAAGATCAAACCTAATTGAACAGATGACAATTGTAGTTCTTCGCTAATGGAAGTTGCTGCAACAGAAATATTAGTGCGGTCAAGGTAATTGATCACAACATTGACAAAGACAAGCGCCAACATTCCATATCGGACTTTAGTTTTTTTGTTTTGATCAATTGTTAACATACTTGCACGATTTATTATCTAGTATAACTTCTTTGTCGACAGTCGACCGTCAACTGTCGACAGCAGACTATTTAGCAGTCCATCCACCATCTACTGTCAACATGGAACCCACCATGTAACTAGCGGCATCACTCGCAAGAAAAATAGCAGCACCCTGAATCTCACGAAGCATTCCCCAACGGCCAAGTGCTGTGGCTCCAACAATAAATTTTTTAGCTTCATCACTTTCTGCAATAGAAATATTCATCTCTGTTAAAAACGGTCCTGGGCAAATTGCATTGACCATAATATTGAACGGTGCTAATTCCAAGGCCAGCGCCCTCGTCATTTGTACAACAGCACCCTTACTAGAAGCGTAAGGAGTTCGGTTTGCCAGACCTACTAAACCAAGCGTACTTGCCATGTTGATGATTCGGCCATTACCATTTTTTTTCATGTAGGGGGTTACCGCTCTTGAGCAAAGCCAGGTGCCAGTGACATTGACCTCCATTACTTTCGCGAAATCTTCGGGAGTAACTTCATCAATTGGCCCACGGATGTTAATACCGGCACTGTTGATCAGAATATCGATTTGACCGAAAGCATTCATAGCCTCCTTGGACATAGCTTCTGTTTTTTCTTTACGTGTGATGTCGGCAGAAAATGAAATTACTGTTGTGCCATAAGCTATACTAAGTTCTTTGGCTGCCTGAATGCCTTCTTCCTGATTTCGGTTTACCAACATGAGATTAGCTCCCGCTGAGGCAAGACCTGCTGCCATTGCTAAGCCAAGACCCTTTGATCCACCAGTGATAATAGCTGACTTTCCAGTAAGGTCGAATTGTTTTATTCCGGGGAGTTGTTCATTGTTCATATCGTATAAGGTCAACTTTGTCTATTACATAAATTAAAATACTAACGTCTTTGCGAGCATCAGCGTTGGATTTGTGTGAAGGAGCGAAGCAATCTACTAATTTGGGGATCGCTTCGCCCTTCCCGCTCTCCTGCGCTGGAGCTCGCGATGACGTTCTAATTTCATTTCAATCCTAAATCTTTTTCACTATATGAAAGACATGAAAGAATATTTTCTTCTTCCGCTGCAAGCCTTTCTTCAGGGGTAAGTTGAGAGGTTCTTGGCAGACCATCTTTATAATTTTTCTGCCGCACCATGCGAAGCATCCGTGCAAGTTCACTACCTGATGTACCTTCAAATGTCTCCCAATAATCAGCTTTTAAACACGGGATTTCCAGAGGGTCGCGTGTAATCATTTCAAGATTGAAGGTAACGTCTGGATTATGCTCCCTGCAGCTCGCTATAATTTTTCTTAAATCAAGAATACCTTTTCCCAACGGAACCTCTGACAATAAAAATCCATCGGGATATTCAGCAACTCCCATGTCCTTTACGTGTGTGCTGAAAATGTAAGGCACCAATGTTTGGACAACATCCATCGGGTCTTCCAATAGTGCCATGCTGTTACCAAAATCAAGCGTAACACCTATCCACTCACTATCTAATTTTTTTATGATGTCCACTAGTTCAGTAGCTCGCCAGTCTTTGTGATTCTCTACTGCTATTTTAACCTTATGTTTTCGTGCAACAGGCTCAGCTAATTGTAATGATGCCAGTGCATTTTTAAATGCTTCCTGAAATGCTTCTTTCGAATGAAATACTTCGTACCGCCTGCCGCTTGAAGCAACCGTTCTCAAGACCACTGCTCCGGCTTCTTTGGCGTTAATAACGTCTTGCTCAAATTTTGACACATCTTCTGCTTTTTTAGGTAAGCCTATAGATCCCTCTAAATAAAGACCTGACTTCTCTCGTTGATCACGCACTTTTTTTGCGAAGTCAAGTGACCAGTCTCTTACACCAACCTGTATGCCTCCAGCTCCAATCGCCTGACAATGCTCAATCAACTCAATGGCATTTTGAAAACCCGGATACTTTTTACTTTCGATTTTCGAATTCCACCTGTTTCCGTATGAATGAACAACAATGCCCATGTGCTTTTCCTTAAAGAACTCGGGCACTTCTGCAAAAGAAGAAAGGCTTAAGGCTCCTGCAGAAGTTCCTATTATAAATTCGCGTCTGTTCATTAGCTAAATTTTTTTATATAAACTTATTGAATGCCTTCTTTATGATTTCTTTGTGCTTTTGAATCTTGGTGGCGAAATAGAATTGGCCACAAAGGCACAAGGTCACAAAGTTACTTATTATCATTTTCTTTCAACCTCACCATATGTTCATTAAGCTCACTGGCCGTCCAGGGTGTAACTCTACCTTGTGATGTATGCCGTGTGGTGCCAACAGTACGACCGCTAACAGCACCGGCATGGTTGCCCCATTCATTTCTAATATACGTTAATATGGCAGAAATAGAAGCGTCACTCATGGTAGAATGCGATGGCATAACGGGAAGTATTTCGGGTACATCATAAAGTTTTCCATCTACAGTTACAGGCCCTTCCATTCCATGCAAAAGAATTAGTGATAATCGCTTTTCATCTCCAAGCACCCAATCGGAATTTATGAGCGTTGGTGCAAACCGTTTTAAGCCTGCTCCGTCTGTACTGTGACATCCAGAACAGTTGGTGAGATAGTGTTGCCTCCCCAATGCAAATTGTTGTTGCTCTTTTTCGCCTAAAGCATTCGCTATTTGTACAGGACTTTTTTCGGCTACATGTCCTGGCCACTCAAACATAGAGTTCAAAATAGTCAGATGTGCTCGATCAATACCGGTATTTGTTCGGGTTAAAATTCGAGGGGCTGATAATAACACTATGGGTTTCATTTTACTATTGCTACCCTGAATTGAAATACCAGCAAGAACTGTTTTTTCTCTCCAGCCAAAAGAACTATTGTTCACATCAAGGAAGGATAAAAGTGATATTAGCTCTAGCGGATCTTTTTTATGGACAATTGAAGTGGCAAGTATCTCTAAAAAAATTTCTTTGTTGGGATCATGTGCTTGCCAGGAAGTTGATTTCCAGAGATGTTGCATGAATGCAAATTCCCGATCCTGGAGGCTACTTAATATGGCATCTCGTATTAAGGAAGAAGAGCAATGCCTTTCAGCAATTCCGGTTAGCAATTGATAGGAAACTTTGGGATTAAGAAGTCTTGTCGAAAAAATAATTTGAAGTGTTTGTTCGATCGGTGCCTTCGGCCAAAGGGTAAGAAGTGATTCTTCAAGTTTGCTTCGAATCATTTTATTCTCTTTCGCAAATGGCTCCAGCAATCGCAATGCAGTGGTTTTAACGAGTGTATTTTCATCAGATAATAATTGGAAAAGTAGCTCAGGGGTAAGTGACTTTAATCCTTCCAGTGTCCACAAAGCATGGAACCTACCCAAGTCGTTTTCACCTTTCAATGCTAAATCCATCAGAGTTTGCTGAAGGCTCTTATCATTCCGCTCAACTAATATTCGTTGCGCCATATCACGATGCCATCCATTGGCATGTGACAAATAGCCAATCAATTCCTCAACTGATGCGTCTGAAAATTTCTTCGCCTTTGCTGCTTTCCAATTCTTCGGAGCGATTCGCCAAATTCTTCCACAATTAATAGGCTGTACTAGCTTTCTTGAAAGAGTCTGCTCCCGAAGGTAAGGCGTCACATACGCGCCATGCTGAATGAGGCCTCTATACATATCGGTAACGTAAAGAGCACCATCCGGACCAGATGCCAAAGACACTGGACGAAACCGTTCATCGGTGGCCGCAAGAAATTCCTTACCGGGATGTGGATCATGAGCTGAAATTAGAAGCCCATCGTCTTCAACTATATTACGCTTGATCAAATTTCCGGCTGGCTCGCATACAAAGGCGTTTCCATAAAATTCTTTTGACAAAGCAGTTCCTCTGAAAACAAATGGTGAACATGCTGCGGTGAATTCCAACAAACGACCTTGGTCATCCAATGTTCCAGGGATGTATCCGCGATTAACTGCTGGGTTGGGACGTATAGGATAGATTCTTCTGTCGATGGTGAGACCATGATCAATTCCTGTGGTAGGGGTGTGGTTTTTATTTTTTGATAGATAATTCGGAGGAACAAGGTCGGCATGAAGTTGAGACCAATTGTAATTGTAATACAACCGGCCTTTATCATCGTGGCTGATACCCCACTGCCCGCGAAACTCTGTACTGTCCCGTTGCCACACTCCGTCCATCATACGATAGCGATAGCGAGACTTAGCGTTGTAGTACCAATTATCGACACCACGCCAAAGTCCATTGCCCGAGTGCTCTGGCATGGCACTTCCAGCATAAGTTGAATCGATTAAAATTTTTGTATCGGCACGAAGATCTCCATCCAAGTCCTGAGTGAGCCACAACGATTCGTTCTCGGCAATCAACGCTCCGCCTGAAACTACAGCCAATGCCCGCGGCATGATAAGGCTATCCAAATAAATAGTACTGACATCCATTTGCCCATCGCCATCGGTATCCTCCAATATAGACACACGACCAACTGGCTCTTTCTCTTGTGTGCCATCAATATCTGACATAAAGCCCCTCATCTCCACCACCCAAAGTCGCCCGTTTTGGTCAAATGAGATTACTACAGGATCTTGAACTATTGGCTCGGCAGCCACGAGTTGGATTTTTAAACCTGGTTCAATCACAAATGTAGCTAACTCTTTTTCTGGTGATAGGGCAGGAGAGGGTTCTTCTTCCGATTGATTTTCTGGTTCAACTGAACAACTTATCAGGCCAATTATAAATACCAAACTGGTAACTACAATTTGCGTCTGTTTATAAATTCGGTTAGAAAGATTCAAAATTCAAAATTTGCACTTCTAAACAGTGATAATAA
>JANOLM010000583.1:0-1814 GCA_031419815.1 Bacteroidia bacterium | reverse complement strand
CGTGCCGATGTATAACAATTTCAATTCCGGATCATAAGCCATAGCATTCCAGGCTGTTCCACCTCCACCATATTTCCACCATTCACCCGTCCAGGTTTTCGCAGCATCTTCCATTGCTTTTGATTCGAATGGTTTAGATGGATCTCCGGGCACCGTATAAAAACGCCAAACTTCTTTACCTGTCATAGCATCGTAGGCTGTTACATATCCCCTTGTTCCATACTCTGCACCGCCATTGCCAATGATCACTTTTCCATCTACCACTCTTGGTGCACCAGTAATGGTATAAGGTTTGGTTACATCAACTGTCAAAACCTCCCATACTTTCTTGCCGGTGGCTGCATCAATGGCAATCAATCTTCCATCCAATGATCCAACAAAAATAAGCCCTTTGTATAAGGCAACACCCCTATTCACAACATCACAACAAGCTCTTTCACCATACTCACGCGGCACTTCCGGATCATAGGTCCATATTAGTTTCCCCTTTCTAGCGTCAATGGCATACACAACACTCCAGGGCCCTGAGATGTACATAATACCATCAACTACTAATGGCGTTGCTTCAATGCCTCTTGTCGTTTCGAGATTGATACTCCACGCAAGTCCCAGGGTACTAATATTGTCTTTCGTAATCTGGCTTAATGAACTATACCGATCTTCATAATAGTTTCTGCCATACGACAACCAATCTCCGGGTGTTGCATCAGCATTCACCAGCCGTTCATTGCCAACCTCAAGGGTCACTGATTTGATATGCTCGCTTGTTGCTGGCTCATAGCTTTTGCCACAGCTTCCCAGTATAAAAAGGAAACCAAAATATAGCACTGACTTGTTCATGTAGTTCATGGTCAATTGGTTTTTAAAGATTGGTAACGTGCAAGCATAAAGCGTGGCTGGCTTTAGCGAGCTGCCGCGTTTTGTCCCACGTGCCAACCCAGCGCACGCGGGGTGACTAAACGAAATTAAGAAACGAAAACTATAATGCAACAACATATCTGCTAATTGAAGCCCTGCAATATTGGCTGCCTTAGGCTTTACTTTAAGTTCAAGCGAGGTAAGGCAGGCCTTTAATTCGTCTGCTTTCAAATAGCGTGTTCCTGTTTCCATTAACTGACGAAAGGATTTTTTCAACCGCATGTCTTCTTTTCCCCCGCGTGATTCAAACATTACATCACCTTTCGCATCGTTGATGTTGAGAAATAGTCTGAACCTTTCCAATAAAATCTCCTGACAGTAATGATAGTATCGTACTTCCATGGTCGGCCAATTCTTTTTATCATTTGTCCAACATAGTCTATTTTTCAAAGTCCAAGTTGTCACGAAGCCGATCACTTGTCCCCGAGGAGAATTTGTCTTTTAGTGAAATTTTCAAAATAACTTGTACAATTTATGTACGATGTACTTCGGCCAGGGATAGTAGAGGAAAGCCCGAAGCGCGTGGATTTTGTGGGGGGACGGACTTGGAACGGATAGCCCAATGGCCCCGAAGTTTCGGGGCCAGGCCGCTAAATATTTTTTGCAAGCCAGAAGTGTACAAGTTATTTTGACAGTTTTACTAAGTTAAAATTTATTTTCAACAGGGCACAAGGGTGTTTCACAGAGGTTTAGTTTTCTACTTCAACTTTCTTAAGCTGACTCCGTGATTTTCTCCGTGCCCCCTGTGGTTAAAACGTATTAAACAAAAACGAACCGGCCAACTCGTGTGAGCTGGCCGGTTGGGAGTGATATTCTAAAACCTATTTTAGAAAGCGATTACACCCTGAATAACCACTCCTTTGAAATTTCCTTCACTTAAAATATTGTCTGTTGGA
>JANOLM010000582.1:0-4338 GCA_031419815.1 Bacteroidia bacterium | reverse complement strand
GGGCGCTAAGCTAGCTATTCCGAAACAACAAGTAGTGGCTGTTATTGGCGATGGAGGGTATCAAATGACAGTGCAAGAGTTGGGCACTATCATGCAATACAAAATTCCGGTAAAGATAATTGTGCTAAATAATAGTTTCCTTGGCATGGTGCGTCAGTGGCAGCAGTTGTTTCATGAAAAGCGTTATTCATGCACCGAGATGGTTAATCCCGACTTTATAAAATTGGCGGAAGCTTATTCAATCCCAGCGCGCAAAGTTGTGAATCGCGAAAATCTACAGGATGGCATACGTGAAATGCTTGAGGCGAAAACTCCTTATTTTTTAGAAGTGGTGGTTGGAAAAGAAGATAACGTGTTCCCGATGGTGCCAGCAGGAGCAAGTGTATCCGAAATAATTTTGGAAATACCCAATAGTAGCAAGTAGTAAGACGTAAGTACTAGGCATCTATAAATTGATTACTCAAATGTTGAATAAATTTTGCGCTCATACTCACTCGTGTCTTACTACTTATGTCATATATCTTACTACTTGTGACTTAAGTCTAAACTAAAATGAAACAAGAATTCACCATAGAAATCGCATCCGATAATAACTTCTCTGTTCTTAACCGGATCATCAATATTTTAAATCGGAGAAGAGTTAGGATTAAAAAATTGATGGCGCATGAAAATGAAAATGATTTTCGCAGAGGAGGCGTGATCATGTTGCTTTTCACAACTCATGATATGATTGAAAAAGTTACTGTGCAGCTTGAAAAATTAATTGAGGTAGACAGCGTAAAGGCTTACGAGGGCAGCAATCTGTATTTTGAGCTCAGCGAAAAAATTGTAGACGTTGATTAAAAAGCCATCAGCTCAAAGTTCAAAGCCGAAAGTTAGTTCGGCTCAAACTTTAAACTTTGTGCTTTCATCTTTAAACTTTATAATAATTAAGAACTAAACATAAATAAAAATGGCAAAGATCAATTTTGGAGGAACACTGGAAGAAGTAGTTACCCGCGAAGAATTTCCGATGGAAAAAGCATTGGATGTTTTGAAAAAAGAAACCATCGCAATTATTGGATACGGTGTGCAGGGTCCTGCGCAAGCGCTAAATTTGCGCGACAATGGATTCAATGTAATTGTTGGACAACGCAAAGGTTCAAAGACCTGGGACAAAGCAGTTGAACACGGCTGGGTTCCTGGCGAAACATTGTTTGAAATTGAAGAAGCTGCCAAGCGCGGAACAATCTTAGAGTTTCTTCTTTCCGATGCAGGTCAGATTGCTCTGTGGCCAACTATCAAACCTTATTTGACAAAAGGAAAGACATTATATTTCTCTCACGGTTTTGGAATCACTTTCAAAGAACAAACCGGAATCATTCCCCCTGCCGATATTGATGTGGTTCTTGCTGCTCCAAAAGGTTCGGGCACATCCGTGAGAAGATTGTTCTTACAAGGCAAGGGTATCAACTCAAGCTATGCTGTGTTTCAAGATGCCTCCGGCAAAGCAACTGAAAAAGCAATTGCATTAGGTATTGGAGTTGGCTCTGGTTATTTATTTCAAACTGATTTTAAAAAAGAAGTTTACTCAGATTTAACAGGCGAACGTGGAACTCTGATGGGAGCTATTGCTGGAATCTTCGAAGCACAATATGAAGTACTACGCTCAAAAGGTCACACACCTTCAGAAGCATTCAATGAAACTGTTGAAGAACTTACTCAAAGTTTAATGCCGCTCGTTGCCGAGAATGGTATGGATTGGATGTACGCCAACTGTTCCACTACTGCTCAACGTGGCGCGCTTGATTGGAAAAAGAAATTTAAAGCAGCAACGCTTCCTGTATTCAAAGAACTTTATGAAAGTGTAGCCAGTGGAGCGGAAGCAAAACGCACCATTGAAACCTGCAGCAAACCTGACTATCGCGAGAGGCTAGCCGAAGAATTAAAAGAAGTACGCGAAAGCGAATTGTGGCAAGCAGGTGCAGCGGTGCGATCATTAAGGCCAGAGAAAGAGAAAGTGGAAGCAAGCATGATAAACTAACAGACATAGGATACAAGACATAAGTAGTAAGACAAATTTCCTCTTGCTACTTATGTCTAACGTCTTGCGTCTCTCACGAAATGACCGAACAAATCCATCAGCAATTTCCTAAAGCTTACAAAAGCATTGATGAAGCCACGAAACTGTCTGGCTTTACGATGGCCTCTGACGTATTGACTTGTTCGTTGCTTAGAACATTAGCCAGCTCAAAACCCGCTGGTCAATTTCTTGAACTGGGCACAGGGACAGGCTTATCCACTTCATGGATATTGGATGGAATGGATGAAAATTCTTTGCTTACTTCAATTGACAACGATCCCAAGTTTCTGGAAATCGCCCAATCATCTTTGGGTAATGATAAACGATTAAAACTTATCTGCACAGATGGAGGAGAATGGGTTGAAGAAAGCAAAGGTCAAAAATACGATTACATCTTTGCTGATACCTGGCACGGAAAATATCTTCTCTTGGATGAAGTGTTAGCGATGTTAAATAAGGGTGGTCTTTATATTGTTGATGATATGCTACCTCAACCCAACTGGCCGGAGGGCCATCATGAAAAAGCAATCAACCTTGTTGACCTGCTTGAAAAGAGGGGTGACTTAACACTAACAAAACAAGTCTGGGCAACAGGAATAATTGTTGCTGCAAAAAAATAATTTGAACGCCCTCAATCATCATGACATCCACGAAACCATTTAATCTTGACGTCAACGCAGCTTACGAAGTATTGAAACCCGTGGTATTAAAAACACCTCTTCAGTTTCACCGCAAGCTTTCAGAGAAATTTGGATGTGAAGTTTATCTCAAGCGCGAAGATTTGCAGGTGGTTCGTTCTTACAAAATTCGTGGAGCATATAATTTGATTCAAAGTCTCACGGAAGAGCAGCGAAACAGAGGTATAGTCTGCGCAAGTGCAGGCAATCACGCACAAGGCGTAGCTTTTTCTTGCAAACTCTTGAACATCAAAGGAGTGATCTATATGCCGGCCATCACGCCCAAACAAAAGATCAATCAGGTGAAAATGTTTGGTGGCAACAATATTGAAATTGTGTTGATTGGGGATACGTTTGATGATTGTCAGGCGCATGCCCTAGAATACACCAGCGAACACAAAAAAATATTTATTCCTCCCTTTGATCATATAAAAGTAATGGAAGGTCAGGGAACTGTTGGAAAAGAAATCCTTGATGAGCAGTCAAACATTGATTATGTATTTGTGCCTGTTGGTGGTGGTGGACTTTGTGCCGGGTTGGGAAGTTATTTTCAAACCTATTCACCACAAACTAAAATCATTGGAGTGGAGCCGCAAGGTGCCCCGTCAATGAAGGAAGCATTAAAAGCTGGTAAACCAGTTGTGTTGGATTCTATTCAGCGATTTGTTGATGGTGCTTCAGTAAAGAAAGTGGGCGATCTGACTTTTAAGATTTGTAAAGAGGTGTTGGCGGATATGCTTCTCGTCCCAGAAGGAAAAGTAAGTTCCACTATCCTTCAGTTATATAATGAAGATGCGATTGTTGCTGAGCCTGCTGGGGCATTATCCATTGCCGCGCTGGATCAATATGGAGATCGCCTAAAAGGTAAAAAAGTTGTTTGCATTCTTAGTGGTGGTAATAACGACATTGACAGGATGCAAGAGATCAAAGAACGGTCTCTTTTATTTGAAGGATTGAAACATTATTTCATCGTTCGTTTTGCGCAACGCCCTGGAGCATTAAAAGAGTTTGTAAATAACATTCTGGGCCCTAACGATGACATTGTGCGTTTCGAATTCATTCAAAAGCACAATAAAGAAACTGGGCCAGCCTTGATTGGCATTGAAGTAAAATCAAAAGAAGACTTCTCTTCTTTAATTGAAAGGATGAATAGCCACAAGCTCAACTATACGCTTGTAAATCAAAACGAGAATTTGTTTGAGTATCTGGTATAAGTGTACCTTAATTAGCTAGCAATTTCTTTTTCAAGCACTTTCTCTACAAACTGGTTTAGAGACATTTTGAGAGTAGCCGACTTAATTGCCGCTAGTCGATGAATTTTTGGTTTAAGTCTAACATTGAAACTTCCTTTGTACTCTTTGTCCGGGTCTTTCCCAAGCTCTTTGCACGTAGTGATATAATCTTCAACCGCTTCTTTAAATGCCTTTTTCAACTTGACAACGGAATCGGCTTCAAAGCTGACCAAATCCCTTATCCCAACTATTTTACCGAAGAAGGTTTCATCGGTATTGCTAAATTCAACTGAGCCAGTATAACCTTTATGCTCTAAAACATTTTTCATAATAGTCCCTCCTCAGTTAAGTGTTCGATTATCAATTC
>JANOLM010000581.1:0-2111 GCA_031419815.1 Bacteroidia bacterium | reverse complement strand
TATGCCATTCGCGATTATATCAACTACACAGGCGATGCAGCCTATCTCAATGAATGCGGGTTAGAAGTATTAATTGGCATCTCCCGCTTTTGGGCTCAGCGTGTTAACTGGTCAGCCGATAAAAATAAGTATGTGATGCTGGGTGTAACTGGCCCCAACGAATATGAAAACAACGTTAATAACAATTGGTATAGCAACTACCTCGCAGCCTGGACACTAAAATATTCTACTTGGGCAATTGATCAGGTAAAAAATTCTGACGCCAAAAGATTTGCTGAAATTGTAAGTAAGACAAGCTTTAACGAAAAAGAGGAAAGAGCCAAGTGGAAAGACATCATCGATAAAATGTATTATGCTGAAGATAAGCAGCGAGGTATTTTTCTGCAGCAAGATGGATTTTTGGACAAAGAATTACTGACTGTAAGTGATCTCAAACCGGAAGACAAGCCGTTGAACC
Organism: Bacteroidia bacterium; assembly: GCA_031419815.1. GTDB lineage: Bacteria > Bacteroidota > Bacteroidia > Cytophagales > Cyclobacteriaceae > ELB16-189. Next base: position 1,654 of record JANOLM010000581.1, on the reverse strand, counting down.
AAAAATGGTCTTGGGACAGAATCTTACGCTCTTGTTTCATCAAGCAGGCCGATGTATTGCAGTGCATGTATTTATTTGAAGAAGATTTCACTAACGAACAGATCAAACGTAACTTCGACTTCTATGAACCGATGACCGTTCATGAGTCATCATTATCACCCTGTGTTCACGTTATTCTGGCGTCTAAGATTGGATATAAAGATCGTGCCTATGAATTCTATCTTCGCACCGCCCGCCTTGACCTGGACGACTATAATAATGATACGGAAGATGGATGCCATATCACTTCTATGGCCGGAACGTGGATGAGTTTAGTGAAGGGTTTTGGTGGCATGAAAATCGTGGATGGCAAGCTTTACTTCAATCCTTACATCCCTGAGCAATGGAAGTCCTATTCCTTCCGGATAGAATTCCGCGGAAGGGTAATAAAAGTTAAAGTTTCAAAAGATAAAACGGAAACACTGTTGGAGTCGGGTCAGCCCTTGACCATACAGCTAAATGGCAAGGATGTAAATTTGTAGTCTAATCTTTTAGTTTGTAGTTAATGACCCAATCGTATCGTTCCGTTATAAACGGAAAGTCGTTTCATCAGGTAGTGAGCGTGGTAATTATCCTATGCTCAGCGGTTTTGGGAATAGAGACATTCTATCCTGAACATAAATTGGTATTCGATGTAATTGACTGGTTGTTTACTACTTTCTTTGCTTGCGAAATCATCCTCAGGCTATTCGCTGAAGAAAATATTTTTAATTTCTTCAAACTCTGGTCTTTCAAACGCAATTCAAAAAATAAAACCAAATTCTTTGTAGAGGAGCATGGATTTTGGAATTGGTTTGATTTTATTATTGTTGCGGTAAGTGTAGTAAGTTTGTTTTCGCACTTCTTTGAGCATCCTGAGTTTTTGGTGGTCAGCCGCTTGTTCCGTGTGCTTCGTGTCCTGCGCCTTCTTGAAATAAGCGATGAATTAAAGTCTGTTGAACGGAAGATTGTAAGCATTATTCCAACCATTTTTTCATTTGCACTTTTGCTGGGCATTTTGCTTTATATCTATTCTATTATTGGTGTGTATTTGTTCAGCCACCATCAATACCAACATGCGGATTTTACATCACTTGGTCATGCATTTTTAACACTTTTTCAATTAATGACACTCGATGGCTGGTCGGATATGATGTACGCAGCCAGTGCCAGCTATAATGGTAGTTGGCTTGTTAAAAGTTATTTTGTGAGTTTCGTGGTGCTCACAGCCATCATTAGCTTCAATGTATTTGTAGCTGTGCTTACTTCTCAAGTGCATGAGAAATTTATTGACGACCAGAAGAAAGCTGATAAGAAGCTTGCCAAATTAGAAGGTGAAATAAATGAAACTGAACAAGAACTTGAATCAGGGTTTAAGACTGTGCTGAAGGAAATACGTGCTTTGAGAAAGGAAGTGGAAGCGCTTAAGTTGAAGGAGTAGAGGTCTTATTTTTTTAGGTACTCACCATCAAATAGATTGTACTTTAATATACAATAGATAGCACGAAAGCCGTCCTTCCAACTAATTTTTTTCCCTTCCTCATAAGTCCTTCCGTAATAGGAAATACCCACTTCATATATTCGCACTTTTTTGAGCCGGGCAATTTTGGCTGTCACTTCAGGTTCAAACCCAAAC
>JANOLM010000580.1:0-4059 GCA_031419815.1 Bacteroidia bacterium | reverse complement strand
CGCTAGGCTCCAAGCAATTTGAACGGCCAATAAACGAAGCGTTCAAAGAACGATTTCGATCTTTGCTCACTTCATGTGAAGATTCCATTCGTGCCCTGACAACTGATCGGTATAAGCTCACGATGGATCTTCAGTCGTGCCAGGTGCAAGGCATTTACGTGCATGGCTCCTGGAGTGTGTTCTATATTTATGGTAACATCAGCGGCATAATCGATCATGGAAGAAATGCCTCTTCATTCGTTCGGATCAGATGGGAACTTTCTGAAGGAAATGAACCGGTAACCGGAGGTAACGTAATGGTGACACTCAAGGATTCGTACTTAGGCCAAGTCAATGGATTTCTGACAGCCAACGGACAGCGAAAAGAACTCACAACAGATGATTTAAACTTTGGGATTCCCTTCCAGACACATATTGGCAACGATCCTTATCTCAATTCACTTCACATCAACCAAATGGTTCAGGTCTTGTGCCTGAGCCTGGACGTAGCAAGTCAAACCATTTTGACAGATATACAGAAATATTTTAGAGATCAGGCGGAGTTTAAGAATTAAATATTAATGAGGTTACTTACTTATCACCACTGCATCTTCTAAAATAAAATTACCGTGTTCCAGATCAGAAGCGTTCAACTTCAATTTGCCTTTGATGCGAATGTATTGATCCGCTTCAAAGCGGCCTTGTTTAGTTTTGAAACTTACCTCAGCAATGGATTCAGGCCCGGCACCTCCGCAGAAAAAACATTGGCTATACGGGAACTTGGACAAGATGATGTAAGCATCACCTTCAACATCAATAGGAAGGTAATATCCTTCAAGGTTAACTTCTTTCCCCACCAGTCCTTTAAGTTCAACCGGAAATTCGGGGTACATAAAATATTCCTTTGACTGCTCATTATACTTTGCCTCAAACTTGGTGAGCGCAAAAGAGACCCATCCATCGGTTTGTGAAAAGGCTGAAAGGTTGATCACGAGAAAAAATAAAAGGAAGGTGTATATTTTCATAATTCTTTGGAATAGTCTTTTTTGATAACGTACCGGCAGCTTAGTTTTCATCGCGCAATTTTAATTAAATACGTATTTCTTACCAAATCAGTTCCTTCATTAGAAGCCAGCAAGCACTTTATGAATATCGGTGCGATAAGCCTGAAAACCAGGGATCAAAGAACACATAATTCCTAAAACAAAACTTCCTCCAAATATAAATGCTTCTTCGGGATAGAAAACCAATGCACTGATACCCGTACTTTGACTTTGACTAACTAACACCGTAAATACGAATAACACCATATGGCCCAAGACAAGTCCTATCAGACTTCCCAAAACCGTTAATATTGTTCCCTCCAAAATTGTTGCGAACAATAATTTCCCGCGACTAGCTCCCATCGACCGCATAATTGCCAGATCGTATTGACGCTCTTTTAGCGAATTGTAAAGCGCTATAAAAATACTGAGGCCTGAAATAAAAATCAGAACATAGGCAAAACCCATCAAGGCATCCACGCCTACGCCTAAAATTGAAAATAACCGTGCCGTTTCGAATGCAGGGGAAGCTGCTTGCATATTTGTCTGCGTGTTGATGAAGCGAGGCAATTGGATCACGGCAAGAGGATTTCTATACTTGATCAAAAGCGAGGTGATTTCCAATGTACTATCCCCTGCCTCTACTGCTGGCACAAGGGAAGACGGATTTATAATCTTTGTTCCTTCAATCCATTTTTTTATTCCATCTTTATGTTCCTCATGAACTTTCCAAACACTTCCTACATTGGTGAGAATCAGATTGTCCATCACGCTATGGGTAGGTTTTAAAATTCCCTTCACGATGTACATAGGCTCATGAGTTTGTCCTTCCTTCACAAGTCCATGCGCACTGGAAAAGGAATCTCCCAATTTCAATTTTGAAATCTTCGCTGCTGTTGCGCCCACAACAACTTCAAAGTTCATGACCCACCAACTGCCCAAATCAATTTCGGCATGATAGAGTTCTGCATAAGAACGGTTGGTACCAATGATCCTAAAATTCTGGTAGCTATCACCTAAAGCAAGCGGTATCGCACTTTTAACTAATCGATGCCGTGATAACTGTTCTGCTTCGTTGAGTTTAATATTACCGGTTGGAAAGTCTATGTGAAAAATATTGCAAAGGATCAATTGCAGCGGGCTACCCTTCGCGCCCACCACCAGGTCAATTCCTTTGGTATTGGTAGAAATTTTTTCGTTAAGCTGTTTGCTGAAAAGCAACAGGACGGTAATGACCGCAATGCCGAGTGCTAACAGAAAAATATTAAGCACAGTGTTCAGTGGCTTTGCTTTAAGATAATTCCAGACAAGGGTGACGGTAGACATTCAGAGATAAAATTTTTATGAAAGGATCAATTGTTTTTTCACTTTGCCTTTCAACCGTTGATCATGGGTGGCTATGATAAGCGTGGCATTGTTTTGAGAAGCAACATCCAACAGCACCGACATAACTTTGTCGCAATTTTTATCATCAAGTGCAGAGGTTGGTTCATCGGCAAGAATGACTATAGGCTTATTCAAAACAGCTCGCGCTATGGCCACCCGTTGTGCCTGGCCTTGACTAATCTCCTGGATTCTGGACTTCTTAATCTCCGCCAACCCTAGTTGTTCCAGAACTTCTGCTACTCGGTTTTTGTCTTGCTTCACCCCAGCCATAAAAGGTGCCATGAGCAAATTCTTTTCCACCGTCAGTGCACTGATCAAATGATTTTTTTGAAAAATAAACCCAAAGTGACTTCCGCGAAAGCGATCTAAACCTGCCTCTGAAAGCTGCGTGATGTTTGTGCCATTGACTTTAATCATTCCTACTTGCGATTTTAATAAACCGCCAAGCAAATGAAGCAACGTAGTCTTGCCACTGCCAGAATCCCCCAGCAACAACCAATGTTCACCCGCATTAATTCTAAAATCCTCGAAAGAAATTTTTTTATCAAGATTGTAGCTGTACCTAAGCCCCTTTACATCAACCATATTCTTTTCAACAGGCTGCAACCTAATTCATTTGGCACAAAATAAAAAAGATAAAATCAAACAACAATCAACCTGATTAAAATGGCCGAGCCAAATCCTTAATTAATTTTCTAACTTTAAAAAGCAAAAAATACTTTATGCGATACTCTGCATCTCTTCTATGTATACTGCTCTTGGGCTTTGGTTTTGAAGCCTATAGCCAAGGTCTATACACCGCAAGGGGATATTGGGAAGAATCCACCAAAAGAAATTACCAATCCATTAAACAAAGACAGAATAAAGGAGATTCTTTAAGCGACAACCAAACTGCTTATATCAAAGACTATGAATTCTATTTAGCTTCCTACTTTCAACGGTTGCCTGATGATGAGAAACAAAAGTTTGAGCTCATGAAAGACCAATGGAACAATGAGCTCTCAGTACCACCACCCGTCCCCAATGACGACAACAACAATTTTGAATGGAGAACCCGGGATAGAATAACAAATGGCTTTTATGGAATATACTATGGAAGCAGCTTGATAGCAATAACTGAAATTAACGAAGCTGCTGCGGCAGGCATACCACTGATTACGGGTGGCTTATGGTTACTTGGCCCCGCCCTTAATCCCAAAAAATATGAAGGCATTACAAGAAATACTATACGGGCAAACAATACAGGCAGATTTTTAGGGTTGGGATATGGAGCTGCTTTGGGTTTGGCTTTAGGAGGACAAGCTACAGATTCTTATAAATGGGCGCTTGGACTTTCATCAGTCGGAAGCATTGCCTTAGGCGAGGCAGCATTTCAAATTCAAAAAAGAAAAAATACTCCAAGAGGTCAAATAGAAATGATGAGGCATTATGGCTTTTTGTTCCCCTTGATTGCAGCATCATTCATGGCTGCAGGGCATGTTGACAGTCCAAATCTATATGGGTTAGCGTTGTTGGGAGGCGGGGTTTCTGGATTAATTATTGGAAATAAGCTTTCCAAAAAATATGATTATTCGCAAGGAGATGTAGATGCCATAAACTCTTAGCGATAATCTCAGCTGGTGTAGGCTTTACAATTGTTGCGGAAGCACTT
>JANOLM010000579.1:0-5014 GCA_031419815.1 Bacteroidia bacterium | reverse complement strand
CCCCAATTTTCTCCTGTTTTGATTCGATGAATCTGCATGTCAGTGACGCCAAACTGTTTGCCAATCATTTTACTTGTTTTTCCTTGTAGAAGTCTTTGCTTAATGATTTTCACCCGCCCCACTGTTAATTTTTGATTTCCTCTTTTTTTAGCTCGTGGATTTTTGCGATTATGAGTTTCCATCTCATCGCGGCTTGCCCATTTTAGGTTTCGAAAATAATTGTTGGCGCTGTCATAATCTATGTGAATGACGTAAAGTTGATCAGCTCTGTATTTCCTTACGAACTGCAAGGCCACAAGCCGTTGAACCAAAAAGGTTTTTCTACCCATGGACGCGCCACAATATTTCCCGATTTTTCCCTGTTTCAAAATAATCCCTTCCTTGGGAACGGTAGTGTAACTGATTACTCGTCCATAATTGGTGATAGCATACCTGTTGCCGTTTGGTGTTTTGCGGATGGGCAACAGCACAACTTTTTCATTCGAAGCAAATTTTATTTTTTTCATTTTTAGATTTTTCATAGCTCAAAGGGTTTCTTTTTTCACGACCAATAAATACCAGTTTTTGTCTACCTGTAAATATCCTTGTTCGTAGCAGTAATGATAAATGGCTGCTTCTTTAGTGGTATAGGTACTTGTAAATAAGTTAAAGTCAAAGCCTTTTTCATTAAGCTTCTCCCGCGACACCCTGGATTTTCCAGTCGTGTTTAGATCGATCAATATCCTGCGGTTTTTGCGCAAAACGTTGTTCACGTTTCGCATAAAATTAGTCTCATCACTGTTGAGGCGGTTGTTGTACGAGACCCGGCATTGATCAGAGCAAAATTTTTTGTCGGCTCGGCCAATAATTTTGGTGTCACACTCCAGGCAGGCTTTTACTTCTGTTTTGGCCTTTTTTAAGGGTTTTATTTCCATTTACAAACGTTTACAAACGAATATAAACGAAAGTAACTGATTAACATACGACTAGGGCATCTTTCGCCCTCCACCTTTGTATCACCAATCGCAATGAAGCGGTTGAAAAAAAATGTTAAACAATTTAAACATTACAATTATGAAAAGTTTGAGAAACAGCGTGCAGTTGATCGGTCACTTAGGCAAAGACCCTGAGGTAAAAACTTTTGGCGACAACCAAAAGGCATGGTTTTCAATGGCCACTACCGACTCCTACAAAAATCAAAAGGGAGAAAAAGTGGATGACACACAGTGGCACAACATTGTGATCTGGGGCAAGCTTGCAGATGTAGCAGGCAAGTATCTTAAAAAAGGTATGGAGGTATGTGTGGAGGGCAAACTTGTACACCGTAATTATGAAACGGATAAGGGCGAGAAGAAATACATTACTGAAATTAATGTGAACGATCTCTTAATGTTGGGGAGTAAGCAAAACTAACAACCTCCTAAGAAGTGGAAGAAAAGGCTGCCGTTCGGTGGCCTTTTTTTATTTCCGTTTTTTTCAGCCCTTGTCTCATTTGGTATAATGCCATAATAAGCGGTGTAATGGGTCTGTTTTATTGATAGTGCAACGAATAAATGTTATCTTTGAAAGCCATGTCATTAACCCAATATATTAGCATTGACCGTGAAATAGCTGCTGGAGTACCCGTCTTCAAGGGAACAAGGGTCGCTATTAAAACACTCTTTGATTACCTTGAGGAAAGTTCTTTGGAAGAGTTTCTATTGGGCTATCCTTCTGTATCAAGAGAACAGGCAGAGATGGTTATCGAACTGGCTGCATCTAAGCTTTTGTCGGACCTTGCAGCGTGAAGATATTGCTTGACGAAAATATAGATGTCCGGTTCAAAACTCTGTTCTCAAATACTAAGCATGAGGTGTACACCGTGCGTGATATGCAATGGAACGGTTTAAAAAATGGGGCATTGCTTCAGTTATTAGAGGCTCATGATTTTAATTGTTGGATTGTTGTAGATAAAAATATCCCCTATCAACAGAATATTTCCAAAATCCCCTGTGCCGTAATTGTTCTTGATGTTTTTAGAAATACACTTGCGCATATCGCACCATTGCTTCCTGAACTTTTGATAGCTATAGATGGCCTTTCCGAAAATGCTGTGATCGTGGTTTCAGAATCAAAAGATGAGTGAGCATTCGATCCAAGCTGCCTTTTTCCTTTTTTTTAAACTTTATCTTTAAACTACCAATATCGGAGTTAATGTATCCTAAATACCAACTTAAAGCAGGAGACAATTTGACCACCTATGAATTCTTGAGCGAAGGATCAACCAGAACACGATTGTATCGAATGGGAATTACAAAATATCTTGAAGAAGGCAAAAACTGACTTTCAAATTTTTGGACAAGTGGGAAATACTTGGTTAGAATTTGAAAAGGATGTTGCATATGAATCATTTTTAGTAAAGTCTAAAAAACAGTAAATTTGTACCATGACGACAATCAAAGAATTAAACAAGAAAAAAATTCCAATCGTTAGAATCGATAAAACTTTGAATAAGTATAACGATGTGGTTTTATTTCCTGATAAACAGGAAAAGGCAAATGAAATGTTACGAACAATTGGACTTCCCAAACTTCAATCGCAGAAACGCAGAACCATTAAATAGAGAAAAATCTTTAGTCTATCGAGGCTATTAATACGTTAAACCGGATTAGCTTTGTACAGATGAATTTTGTCTTTCCTCAATTTCTTTGGGCACTTTCAGCCCTCGCCATTCCCGTCATCATTCACCTCTTTAATTTCAGAAGAACCACACGCATTTATTTTTCGAATATCCGTTTTCTCAAACAGGTAAAGGAGGAGACCACTCAAAAGAGAAAGCTCAAGCAATATCTGGTACTGGCTTCACGCCTTTTGTTTCTGCTCTTCTTAGTATTGGCATTTGTCCAGCCTTTTTTGCCCGCCCGTGAGCAAATGACCAGCGGAAAGAACATGGTGATCTATCTGGATAATTCCTACAGCATGTCAGCCCAAGTGGAAGAACAGCTACGCGCGCTTGATGCGGGGATTGGCCTTGCAAAAGAAATTGTAAATCTCTTTCCAGCCGACACCCGCTACAAGTTTATAACAAACGACTTTGCTCCGTTCTCAAACTCTTTCAAGTCAAAAGCTGAAGTGGAAGACCTGCTGGCTCAAACACGGTTGTCACCCATAAGCCGATCTTTTGATGACGTGAAAAGAAGGATGGGCGAACTTTCCGGCAGTGATATTTTTTGGATTTCAGATTTTCAAAAATCCACCTTTAACCGAGGTATCCAGCAAGTGGATTCGACCAACCAATGGCACATGATCCCATTAACATTTAATCAATCCGCCAATGTTTTTGTAGACACGGCTTATTTAGAGAACCCCTTTTCGATTGGTGGAGAAAAAAATTCAATCAAGCTCTTGTTGAAAAATACAGGCTCCTTAAAGAAAGAGGGATTGATTACAAAATTGTCGATCAACGGCATTCAGTCCGCCACGGCTGCTTTGGATATTGAGCCAAACAGTGTCGCAGAAGCAAGTTTTGATTTGTCATCTGGGCTATCTGGTTTAAATGAAGCGGCAATTTCATTCAGCGATTTTCCAGTCAGTTTTGATAACAATTTTTTCCTTACGCTCAACTTCTCTACCAAGATAAAAGTGGTGGAGATAAAAGATAAAGTGACTTCCAATTTCGTTCAACGCGTGTATGGAAACAGTAATCTGTTTAGTTTCAAAAGCTTTGATGCCGGCAATGTTGATTACAGTGTGTTGGCCCAAGCCGATCTGGTGGTTGTGAATGGATTGAATAAAATTGATGCGGGCCTTAGCACAACCCTCGCAAGTCGCGGGAACAATTTTCAAGTACTTCTGATTTCAGGAGCGCAACCTGACGTTGACTCTTACAAGACTTTATTAAAACTGGCCGCTTTAAAAAAGGCCGAAAGTAAAGAGCAGGTTGAGCTAGATAAACCTGATTTTCAAAATCCGTTTTTTGCCAATGTATTTGAAGAGAGGTCATTAACGCTCGTCATGCCGAAAGCTTCCAAGGTTTTGGATTGGGGTAATGATAGGTCAGCTATTTTAAAATTTAAAAACGGCCAACCCTTTCTTTCCAGGGATGGAAATGTTTTTGTAATGGCGTGCCCGCTGGAAAAGGAGTTCACTGACTTTTATAATCAAGCGTTGTTCGTGCCAGTGATGTATCGCATTGCGGCAAGCGGAAAACGAAATGAAAACAAGGCCTATTACCAAACCAACGAAAGCCTGATCACGTTGCGTGCCGACAGTCTGTTGGGGGAAGAGCCAGTTAAACTAATCGGGCAACAAGAGATTGTTCCGCCCCAGCGCAAGATGAATGATCAATTGATTATGGAAATACCAAAATTTGCAATTACTCCTGGCTTTTACCGCGCCATTTTTCAGCGCGACACATTGGATTTACTTGCCTTTAACCTGGATAAGGCTGAGTCATTATTGGACCAACATAAAGGCGAAGAGGTGAAGGAGTTGATGGGGAGCGGAAAAAATATTTCACTTTTTCAGGCTTCTTCCGTTGAGACTTTTAGCACTGCTATAAAAGAAAGATATTTGGGAACGCCTTTGTGGAAATATGCCGTTGTACTGGCGTTGTTCTTTCTGCTGGCAGAAGTTCTTTTGATCAGGTTTTGGAAAAATTGATGGATTGAAAAATTTGAAGATTTGAAAATTCTGACATACATAGAATTTAAGTGTGAGCCACACCTCACCCCATCTAAGGTTGTGCTATTTGCAGATGCATCTAGCCCCCTCTACTTAAGGAGAGGGGAAGGAACATCATCAGGCTTAGATGGACTTGGCCGGGGTGAGATAAATAAGATTGTTTCTTTACTTGATCAATCCATATGAAAATACTCATCCAGTCTGCAACCATTATTGATAAGGGATCTCCTTTTCATAAAAAGAAAAAAAACATTGTAATCAACAACGGCCGCATTGCCGAGATAGGAGATAAAAATTATTCTGCCGATAAAGTGATTGATGCGGAAGGAATGTTTCTCTCTATCGGTTGGTTTGATGTGGGTGCTTATGTTGG
>JANOLM010000578.1:0-1615 GCA_031419815.1 Bacteroidia bacterium | reverse complement strand
TTAGAAACCCTAATGGAACGCAAAGTTTACCTGAACAAGTTGACCCTACGCTCACAGCCAATATCTTTCGCAAATCCGATAACTCCTTTATAAGATCTGTTGTTTTGACCTTTGAAACTAAGACAACAGTAAATTATACTCAGTTAAAATGTTCTGATGATGGTTTACAAACGGAACGGCTTTACTATACTACTTTAATTTCTCTGCCAGCTGATCAATACAATGATCCACTGGGATATTATGTATCGTGGCAGAGGTGCTGCCGGAATTATCAGATCGATAATGTTGTCAGTGATCAACCTCCTCCTAACACAAGCAATTTTCCGGATGCCGCTGGACAGACATTTTATCTTGAATTTCCTCCTGTTGTAAAAGACGGAGTTCCCTTCATCAACTCATCGCCCCGGCTTTTCCCTCCGCTGAGTGATTATGCTTGTCCCGGAAGATTTTACTATGTTGATTTTGCCGGAGTAGACGATGATGGTGACTCTTTATATTATTCGATGACTACTCCACTCAACACCACGGAATCCAGCGCCACTCCCGGTACAAAGCCAGGACCCTACCCTGAGGTGAAATGGAGTCCTGGATTTAGTTTGCAACACATTATGCGAGGCTCTCCCGACTTAAGCATCTCAAATGCTGGCTTATTAACGGTGACACCAATCTTACAAGGCCTATTTGTATTTGCTGTAAAAGTGGAAGAGTTCAGGGATAAAATAAAAATTGGGGAAAGCAGACGCGATTTTCAAATGCTGGTGGTCGATAACTGTGCCCCAGCTTTGCCTCCTAAAATTGTAGGTAAGAAGTTAGCAGACGCTACCTACACGTATGACAATTCCATGAGCGTAAGTTTTGCCAACACCGTAGCCGATGAAGATCGCTGCATTCAAGTCCGTATATCCGATCCTGACTCAGAAAAAGCAGATAATAATTTTATAGAGCATATTAAGATCAGGGTGATTGGGTTGAATTTCAAGGATAAAGATTTAAATGAGATCCTGCCTGCCGAAGTGACTGGGACATTAGTAAATGGAAGCACTAAGGAATTTAAAATTTGTTTTCCCAAGTGTCCTTATTTTATTGGTGGCCCCTATGAGGTTGGCATCATTGCCATGGATGATGCGTGCAGTCTGCCCTTACTTGATACCTTGAAAGTTATCGTGAATGTTGAACCACCTGCGAACAGAGATCCTTATTTCACAACCAACACCAATACAATTGCATTATTAAATGAAGGAGATAAGATGAGTTGGCCTTTTCAAATCAAAGACGATGACTTAGATGAATTGCTGGTTTCCCCAGTTACCAATGGCTTTTTGCTAGGCTCTGCAGGAATGAAATTTAGCTTTACAAGTCAACCTGGTATAGTAAATGGTGTGCTGAGTTGGGATGCAGACTGCGGCCTTTTTGATTTTACCAAACGCACAAGCTTTCAGGTGAAACTACGTGTGGAGGACAAAGACAAATGTGATGCAAATGATCCTGTGTTTGCCGTGTATAACTTAACTGTAAAATTGCCGGGCAATGCTGATCCCGTCATTGACACCGATCTTACCAGCGCTGTTAACGAAAGAAAAGTTATAGGCTTGAAACGAAAAGTGGGTGAATCCCT
>JANOLM010000577.1:0-10385 GCA_031419815.1 Bacteroidia bacterium | reverse complement strand
ATACATTGAATAGGCTACAGCAATCATAACCAGAGTAAAAGCAATTACCACTCCCATCAACATGTACTCAGTTGAATGACTTAATTCATGCACAGTCAATATCGATTCCGATTGTGCAAATACAGGTGACAAAAATTCATTTAGCCATTCTGAACCCCATAGTGCCTCAGGCACATTCATAAAACCTCCAATCAAAGAAAGCACGGCTAACACTATCAATGGAATGGCCATACTTTTTGGTGATTCATGAATGTGATGCATTGTATTTTCGCTTGCCCTTGCCGAACCAAAAAAGGTGAGAAAGAATAATCTGAACATATAAAACACCGTTAGCAGGGAGGTAAGCAACGCAACACCCCATGCCATTGGGTTTTGTGAAAAGGCATGTGCCAAAATTTCATCCTTTGAGAAAAATCCTGCAAAAGGCGGAATTCCAGAAATCGCCAATACGCCAATGAAGAAAGTCAGGTAAGTTATGGGTAGAAACTTTTTCAATCCACCCATCTTCCGAATGTCTTGTTCACCGTGCAAAGCATGAATAACGCTTCCAGCGCACAGGAACAACAAAGCTTTAAAGAAGGCATGTGTAGCCATGTGGAAGATACCGCTAGCGTAGGCACCAAGTCCCAGGGCAACAAACATTAGCCCAAGCTGACTAACTGTGGAGTATGCCAATACTTTTTTAATATCATTTTGAGTCAATGCAATAGTGGCAGCAAAAAGAGCGGTCGCAAGACCAATGAACAGGATCAGGTTTTGTGAAATAGGAGAAAGAGAGTAAAGCAGATTATTACGAGCTACCATATAAACACCGGCTGTCACCATTGTAGCTGCGTGTATTAAAGCGGAGACAGGTGTTGGTCCGGCCATTGCATCCGGCAGCCATGTGTAAAGTGGAATTTGCGCACTCTTACCCATTGCGCCAACGAAAAGTAAAACAGTGATGAGTGTGATGGTGGCAGTATCCAATGACGAAACTTTTGAAAAAACCTCATCGTAGTTAAGGCTGCCACAATTTATAAAGATGAGGATTACTCCGAGCAATAATCCCAGATCCCCAATCCTGTTCATGATAAAGGCTTTGTTTGCAGCATCATTATAATCCTGGTTCTTAAACCAAAAGCCAATCAAAAGGTAAGAACACAACCCTACTCCTTCCCAACCCACAAACATCACCAGGTAATTGGAACCCATTACAAGCATGAGCATGAAGAAAACAAACAGGTTCAGGTAAGAAAAGAATTTATTGAATCCGCCATCATCATGCATATATCCAACAGAATAGACATGAATCAAAAATCCTACACCGGTGATGATCAGCAGCATGATGGAAGAAAGCGGATCAATTAAAAAACTGAAATTAATAGAAAGGTTTCCGGTGGCGATCCATTCTGAGATTACTACCAGAAAGAAGCGCTGGTCTTCGGGCTTCGATAATAACTGGGTAAATAGTATAACAGAAATAATGAAGGAGAAAAGAACAGAACCGCAGGCCAGATACGATACTATACTAGTAGACAGTCTCCTATTATTTAAACTAATAATAAGAAAGCCCAGCAAAGGCAATACAGGAACAAGGCTTATCAATATGTCTATTCCTACCATTTTAATCTATTCAAGACATTAATATCTGCTGTGCGAGTATTTCTATACATCACCATTAATATTGCAAGACCCACCGCCACTTCTGCCGCAGCAACAGCCATAATAAAAAATACAAAAACTTGTCCTGCAGGATCGTTGAGATAATTTGAAAACGCCACCATGATTAGATTAACTGCATTTAACATAAGTTCTATACACATGAAAACGATGATGGCATTCCGCCTGTACAGAACACCAAGCACGCCAATGGTGAATAGTGTGGCGCTGAGATAAAGATAATAGTCTATTGGTATCATTGCACTTTAATTAACGTTTCTCCGACTTTCCAAGCATCACTGCACCAACCATTGCTGCCAAAAGCAACACAGAAGCAATTTCGAATGGAAGTAAGAAATCTGTAAATAATATTCTTCCTAAATTTTTCACTAAACCTATATCACTGTCGGTTGCTGACTGATTTACGATCAACTCTGATCCCCTCAAAGAACCGATTAAGACAATCATCAACAACCCAGCGCAGATGGTGGCCGCAAATTTTAATAAAGTACTCTTATGAGGTTCTGCTTCTGCATTCAGGTTCAGCAACATTATAACATAGAGGAACAGTACCATGATGGCACCTGCATACACAATCACGTGCACGACTGCCAGAAATTGCGCATTCAAAATAACATAGTGACCGGCAATGGAAAAAAAAGTGATGATCAGGTACAGTACACTGTACACTGGATTCTTGGAGAACACTACAAGCAAAGCAGAGAAAACCGCAACGAAAGAAAGAAAGTAGAACAAGTTTAGGGTCACTTGAGAATAAGGTTATTTGTTATGACTAAATTGTTTCTGCTGTTTGAACTCCAGAACCTCCGGAGTTTGCCTTTTTGTTACATCAATTCGAGTCTCTACCGGCTCTACCAATTTGTCCTTCCCAAATATAAATTCCTTTCTTGCATAATCCGTTTCGATTATCCGATCCGTTAAAAAAATAGCTTCTTTAGGGCACGCCTCTTCGCATAAGCCACAGAAGATGCAACGTAACATGTTGATCTCATACGTGGATGCATATTTTTCTTCGCGATACAAATACTCCTCCCCTTTGTTTCTTTCAGCAGCTACCATCGTAATGGCTTCAGCAGGACAAGCCACCGCACACAATCCACAGGCCGTGCAACGTTCCGCTCCATTGTCATCGCGCTTCAGCACATGTTGACCCCTCCAGATAGCACTTATCTCTCTTGTTTTCTCGGGGTACCGTACGGTTGCGCTTTTTCTGAATAAATGTTTTATGGTAATAACGATCCCCCCCAGAATGGCCGGCAAATAAATCCGCTCCCAGAAGTTCATCTCTTTCTTCACAACTACTTTGGATCTATTGGTTAGCATTTGTTGCTCGTTATCAGTTAATTGTTATCAGTTAATGGTTATTAATCAGTATTACCAGAGCTGTTATAAATATATTCACGATAGCCAATGGTATCAGCACTTTCCATCCCAGGTTCATTAGTTGATCGTATCGAAACCGCGGGACAGTCCAGCGAATCCACATGAAAAAGAATATAAAGAAACTTATTTTTAAAAACATTGCCATCGTACCTAAAATGGTGATCACGTTGTGGTCGAGTCCTAAATTATTCATGAACGGAAAATTAAATCCTCCAAAATATAAAGTAGAGATCACGGCCGAAGAGATGAACATGTTGATGTACTCTGCGAATAGGTAGAAGCCCAATTTCATGCTGCTGTATTCGGTGTGATAGCCACCTACCAACTCCGTTTCACATTCTGCCAGGTCAAAAGGTGTGCGATTACATTCCGCGAATGCGCAGATCAGAAAAATTAAAAAGCCAATTGGTTGATATACTACATTCCAAAAATTCCAATCGCCACCAACGCCACCAGCCTGCATGACGCTGATTTCGCGAAGACTCAATGTGTTTGTCATAATGATGAGTGCAATGATGGACAATCCCATAGGCACTTCATAGCTGATCATCTGGGCTGATGCCCGAATGGCACCTAACAAAGAAAATTTATTGTTGGACGCCCATCCGCCAATCATGATTCCGTAAACACCAATTGAGACTACGCCAAATACATACAGGATACCAATATCCAGGTCAGCAATCTGAAGGGCATATTCATTCCCATCAATAATAAGTGTATCGCCCCAGGGTATGACTACCCCTGCCATTAATGCCGTAAGCATGGCAATGCACGGCCCCAAAACAAACAACAATTTATTGGATACATTGGGAATGATCTCTTCCTTCATGATGAACTTTAGTCCATCTGCCAGCGGTTGAAGAATACCAAAAGGACCAGCACGATCCGGGCCTATTCGATCCTGTAGGAAAGCGGCAACCTTTCGTTCGGCATATGTTGAATACGCACCCATGAACAAGGTGATCGCAAAAACCACTCCGATGAGAATTCCCTTAAATAGTAAAAGCGAAATCATGACGTGAGTGATGGATTAGATTGAGGCAATTTTTTTCCTTTCTCAAATTCTATCTGCCGATTAATTTCTTGTTTCAATTTTAAAAGATCTGTCTGCTCATAATGATTTTGAGAAATGACAGAATTATGTTCAATGTGTCGCGGCCCTTCAACCGTCCAGTCGTTCATATTTTTGTGATCGAACCTGCATTCGTTGCAAATGTATTCCTTTACCTCACCGTATTGATCTTTACGGGCAGATACTCGGAGCACATCATTTCCTTTGGTCCAAAGTATGACTTTTCCGCTACACTCTCGCCCATCTGGCAGGTGCGTGTTACACTTTCTATGTGCATCCAGCGGATTGGTAAACCATACTCTACTCTTAAATCGAAAGGTATTATCTGTCAAGGCGCCTACCGGGCATACATCAATCATGTTTCCTGAGAAGTCATTGTCTACTGCCTGCTGAATGTAGGTGCTGATTTCTGATTTATCACCACGACCCAAGACACCATGCACCCTGTTATTCGTGAGTTGATCCGCTACAAACGTGCAGCGGTAACAAAGAATGCACCGGGTCATGTGAAGTTTAATTTTATCGCCTATGTCAATCTTTTCGAATGTCCTTCTGCCTTCCTCATACCGCGTGGCAGCAGCACCATGTTCGTAGGCGAGATTCTGGAGATCACATTCTCCTGCCTGATCACAAATAGGACAATCTAATGGGTGATTAATCAATAGGAACTCTACTACTGCTTTTCTAGCTTCAAGAACTTCTTCAGATGTTTTACTCTGTACCACCATACCATCTGCCACAGGGGTGCGGCAAGAAGCCATTAATTTGGGAAGCGGTCGCGGATCTTTTGCAGAACCTTGCGCTACTTTCACCAAACACACTCTGCATTTTCCACCACTATCCTTTAGACTTGTATAGTAACACATTGCCGGAGGCACCAAATCACCACCGATTTGTCGCGCTGCATTTAGGATGGTTGTTCCATCCGGAACTTCAACCATTATACCATCTATTGTTACTTTCGCCATGTGTTCAGTTAATCGGTATCAGTTAATCGTTAATAGTTATCAGTTAAAGGTTAATAGAGAAAAGTTAATCGCTATTAGATACTTGCTAATCGTTATTCGTTTCATACGTCACAAGTGACTCTTCGACTTTTATGGCTTTCGCTTTCATCAGATAATTAATATATCCGTTTAAAACTGCAAGGCACTCCTGTATCGCATCACGGTATTTATTTAGCGTATCTTCAGAAATATATTGTTCTTCCCTTGAGCAGATCAAATGATCCAGTAATTCATAAATAGAACCTCTTCCTTGACGGCAATACTGAATGTTTTCCTGAAAATGAAAACGACCGTATCCTTCTGCAATCTGAGCAGGAGCTGATCTTGAACAGCGAATCATTTGATCCATTAACCTGTATTTCTCTTCTGGCGGAAAAGTTTTTACCAAGGCAGCAATCTTTCTCCTAAGCTCGGCAGCTTTTTTCCAGCAGTCTAAGTCTTCAAAGGATTTCATATTCATTCAAATCTTTCACTATTAACTATTTGCCTTTTTCTATTAACGATTAACGTTTAACTATTAACCCTTAACTGATAACTATTGACTTTTCTCCATTAACTATTAACCATTAACGCTTCACTCACAAAAGGCTCCTTCTCAAAATGCCTAGGGTCTTTCACTTTCTCCGGATACTTTACGTGATATTCAAACTCTTCGCGGAAGTGACGGATGGCACTGGCTACGGGCCAGGCTGCGGCATCACCCAACGGACAAATTGTATTCCCTTCAATTTTTTTTGCAACATTTACCAAAAGATCTATGTCATTCATTTGACCATGACCATGTTCGATGCGATGCAAAATTTTCTCCATCCAACCTGTTCCTTCCCGACAAGGACTGCATTGCCCACATGACTCATGGTGATAGAAACGTGCGAACGTCCAAAGATTGCGTACGATACACGTAGTTTCATCCATCACAATAAACCCACCAGAACCTAACATGGTACCACTTACAAATCCACCATCGGCCATGGATTCATAGGTCATAAGGCGTGGTTCTCCTTTAGCAGTTTTTAAAATTAAATCAGCGGGCAAGATGGGTACAGATGAACCTCCTGCAACTACCGCTTTAAGTTTTCTTCCTTTCCATATGCCTCCGCAATACTCATCTGAATAAATAAACTCTTCTACCGGCAGCCCCATCTCAATTTCATACACACCCGGTTTGTTAATATGACCGCTGGCTGAAATCAGCTTGGTACCAGAACTCTTACCAATACCAACATCATTATATTTATCGGCCGTTATATTAATGATCGTTGGAACAGAAGCGAGAGTTTCTACATTATTCACTACGGTCGGACAAGCATATAAACCGGCTATTGCAGGAAAAGGCGGCTTCAACCTTGGGTTACCTCGCTTGCCTTCCAATGACTCAAGCAAGGCTGTTTCCTCACCGCAGATATACGCCCCTGCACCTGGATGAACATAAAGATCAAGTGAGTAATCTGTTCCTAAAATATTCTTGCCAAGAAGCCCTGCTGCATAAGCTTCATCAATGGCCTTCTCTAAAATGCGCAGGATGTACATGTATTCACCCCGGATGTAGATGTAGGCCGTCTTTGCACCCAATGTATAACTGGACACGATCATTCCCTCAATTAAAAGATGAGGTATCTTCTCCATAAGATATCGATCCTTAAATGTGCCCGGTTCGCTTTCATCAGCATTGCACACGAGATAGCGGGGCTTATCTGATTTGCGATCAAGGAAGCTCCACTTTAACCCAGACGGGAAACCAGCGCCACCTCTGCCCCGAAGGTCAGAGAACTTTACCTCATCAATAATCTTATCGGGGGTCATAGTCTTCAATGCCTTTTCTACAGAGGCATAGCCACCATTCTCCCGATAGACTTTAAGGGTCTCTATCGAGGGTACGTTGATGTGTTCTAGTAGAAATTTTTTACCCATTCTCTCAGTTAATCGTTATTAGTTAATCGTTATCAGTTAATCGTTAATTGTTATCAGTTAAGCACTATACTTTAATCTTTTATTGCTAATTGTTAATTATACGTACAACTACTATTAACTATTAACCATTAACGTTTTTATCACCTCATATACGAGCTTCGCTTGTTCGTTGTTCTTAAATTCTCTACTAACTCATCCACCTTCTCCACTGTAAGGCTCTCATGATAATCAGCACCGCATTGGAGCATTGGAGCTGTTCCACAAGAACCCAAACACTCCACTGCCTTTAGTGTAAACATTCCATCCCGGGTAGTCTCGCCAACCTTTATGTTTAGTTTATTTTGCAAATGCTCTATTATATCATCCGATCCACGCAACATGCAAGAACCTGTTTGACAAACTTCAAGCAAGCATGTGCCAACTGGCTTAAGATTGTACATAGAATAAAATGAAGCTACTTCATAGACTTCAATTGGCTTTATATTAAGTAAAGAAGCGACATAGTCCATGACCGGCACACTTAGCCAGCCGTCAAACTCAGACTGCGCCAAATGCAAGACCGGCAAAAGAGCAGACTTCTGTTTTCCGTCAGGATACCGTTTGATGATTTTATTCACCAAGTCGAGAGCTTCATTTGAAAATTCCATTCCTTATCAGTTGTCAGTTAATCGTTATCGGTTAATAGTTATTTATAATCCGCACCCCATTAACTTTTTTCTATTAACTATTAACTATTAACGTTTCACGCGTCAAGTTCACCTGCAATCACATTCATACTGCTCATTGTCAATATCGCATCCGACAACATTGAGCCTTTAATCATTTCAGGATACGCCTGGTAATAGATAAAACATGGCCTTCTCAAATGCAATCGGAACGGTGTCCTTCCTCCATCGCTAATTAAATAAAAACCTAATTCTCCATTTCCACCTTCAACACAATGATAAACTTCTCCTTTCGGAACATCGGTTTCTCCCATCACAATCTTAAAATGATAGATGAGTGCCTCCATATTATTATAGACTTCCTCTTTGGGTGGCAAATAGAATTCTGGAACATCGGCATGGAAAGGGCCTTCAGGTAGTTTGGCAATAGCTTGTTTGATGATACTCAGACTTTGCCACATTTCTTCTTGTCGCACCATGAACCGGTCATACGTGTCACCGTTTTTTCCAATGGGAATAATGAAATCAAAATCCTCGTAAGAAGAATATGGCAGGGCAACGCGCACATCATAATCTACTCCGGCTGCACGTAAGTTGGGACCTGAAAAACTATAACTCAACGCTTTCTCTGCTGTGATACCCCCGCAGCCGATGGTACGATCCATAAATATTCTGTTTCTAATAAGAAGATCTCCAAACTCTTTTAGAACAACGGGAAATTCTTTCAGGAACTTATCAATCTTATCCCAGGCCTTTGGTGAAAAATCGCGTTCAAAGCCACCGATGCGGCCTACATTGGAAGTCAACCTGGCGCCACATATCTCTTCATAAATTTCATACACTGATTCGCGCTGCTGAAACATATACACAAAACCTGTTAGTGCTCCTGTATCGACAGCAATTACGGCATTGCAGATAAGATGATCGGTTATGCGAGCCAGCTCCATGATAATCACCCGTAAGTATTGAACGCGCTTAGGAATTTGGATACCTAAAAGTTTTTCTACTGTCATGTGCCACCCAATGTTGTTGATGGGTGCAGAGCAATAGTTCATGCGATCGGTAATGGGTGTAATCTGATAGAAAGGCCTGCGCTCCGCCAGCTTTTCAAAAGCCCTATGAATATATCCGATGGTCGGCTCGGCTTCAATGATGATCTCGCCATCCATCTTTAGCACATTCTGAAATATTCCATGTGTGGCAGGGTGTGTAGGGCCGAGATTCAGGTATGAATACTGCTTTTCTTCAGCTTGATAGTATTGATCCGTTGCCGTTTGTTTTTCTTCCATTTTCTTAGCGTCCAAACATGGTATCATTTTTATCTTCTCTCACCTGATCTTCCAATGGGTATTCTTTACGCATAGGAAAGATGATCATCTCCTCTACATTGAGAATACGCTTTAAATTTGGATGGCCCTCGAAAATAACTCCGTAAAAATCATAGGTCTCGCGCTCCATCCAATTGGCTGAAGGAAATACAGGCGTCAATGTTGGCACCACTGGACTTTCGACAGGCAGATAAATCTTTAACCGTAGCCGCTGATTGCTGACCATATTGTGGAGCTGATACATAACGGCAATCTGATTCAGTTCTGGATAGTGAATGCCGCACAGGGTAGTCAGGTATATAAACTTCGTGTCCGGATGATCATACAGAAATCTAATGATCTCAACAATTTTATCTTTCTTCAAAGTAATCGTTGGAAAATCATACAGCATCTCGGCATGAAGGATCTCTCCCTCGTACTTGCTTTTGATTACCTCTATAGTTTTTTCCAGTTCCAAATCGTTATCTGTTATCAGTTAATTGTTAATTGTGGGCAATGTTGTATTTCCTATTAACTGTTTCTCTATTAACTATTAAACTGCTACTCAATGCCATAACTGTTCAACATTGCCTTATACTCTGGCGAATCTCTTCTGCGCAAAGATTCCGTTTCCACCAGGTGCTGAATCTTTATAACTCCATCAATTATTTGCTCTGGTCTTGGCGGACAGCCCGGAACATAAACATCTACCGGTATGATCCTGTCTATCCCCTGAAGTACACTGTACGTATCAAAAATGCCTCCGCTGGAAGCGCACGCTCCCACGGATAAAACCCAACGGGGTTCGGCCATTTGCTCATAGACTTGCCTTAACACTGGCCCCATTTTTTTTGCGATAGTTCCCATCACCATAAGTAAATCTGCCTGACGGGGAGAAAAGCTTAAACGCTCAGAACCAAACCGGGCTAAGTCATAATGCGCGCCCATGGTTGCCATAAACTCAATTCCACAACACGAGGTGGCAAAAGGCAAAGGCCAGATAGAATTCTTCCTGGCCAGGCCAACTACTTTTTCAAGGCTGGTGGCAAAAAAACCGTGACCTTCTATCCCTTCTGGCTTTTCACCTATTCTAATTCCACTCGCTAATGTTTCCATACCGCTTTAATTATATGTCTACTCCTCCCACGTCAAAGCGCCTTTCTTTACTATATAAAAGAAGCCGAGGAGAAGAGATGATATAAATAAAATCATTTCCACAAACCCGGCCACACCTAACTCCCGGAAATTCACTGCCCAGGGATACATAAAGATTACCTCTACATCAAATAAAACAAAAAGAATTGCTACCAGGAAGTACTTGATATTGAATGGGATACGGGCATTCCCCCGTGGCTCAATCCCTGACTCAAATGACTCC
>JANOLM010000576.1:0-2856 GCA_031419815.1 Bacteroidia bacterium | reverse complement strand
AAAATATAGAGATCGGGCCAGGCGTAGTGCTGATCAAGTTTTTCCCGGAGGGAAAGGGTCCAATCGGTATCCATACTGTCAGGTTAATCGTGAGTGGTTACCATTATGCTGTTTACTTACTTACTTACTTACTTATTAATGAGGTCATCAAATAGTGCCTATTATAATATTTCTAAAGCCCTGATTCACAAAAGTATATATCTATTAAAATCGGCACTAAATGTTGCTCCTGTTAATAGGCAGATAATCTTTGGTCTTATGCCTTATGAATCCTTGCATTACTATTTTGTCGCACAAGCCCTGCCTACCGGCAGGCAGGTAGTAATACTCTGTAATGGTAAGAAATGCCCATGATTTATTTAGGGTCTTTTAACAAAGGATATAACAGTCGCCCCTCTCCAATTGGAGAAGGGCGGGTGATGGTCTAATAAAATTTATATCGTTTGTCTTCAATTTTAGAAGCGTCCTTAATGGCTTCCACAATGTTGAACCCGCCTTGATTATTTAAACTTTGCAAGGCCTGGTTTTTAAACATGGAGTAATCTCCAACGGCTGGGGCTATGGTTTTATTTTGCATTTCAATGATGAGTACACCATTCTCCCCAACAAAAGGTTGTGAGCGTTTTCCATTGTCAAGTGAGAATGCTTTGCCTACAGCAATGGGGTCAAACCCTGCCGTGGATAAGTTATTGGTATTTAGTTTCAAATCGCTGGAACTTCCCACTGAGGCATCGGCATACACTTTTGCAATTTCTTCCAGTGCGCCTTTCTGTGCAGCTAACTTCTCTACAATTATTTTTCCTTTCAATTCATTGCGTACAGCTGGCGTAATTTCTTCCTTCACCTTTTCCAGTGACTTAAAACCTTTTTCCGTTTCTGCTGTCATTACGGCAACAACATAGTTATCGTTAAGATCCACAACGTCCGAAATTTTTCCAATCTTAGCATCACGGAATAACCATGTTATCAATTGACGTGCATCTGTGAGGTTATTGACGCTTCGGTCGGCTGTTCCAAGATCATTGGCATCTATTACCACCAGGTTCTCTTTCTTGGCTTTTTCCTTAAAATTATCTACACCGGATAAATCGCCTGTAAAGGTGTCGGCTTTGCGATAGGCTTCATTTTGAGTTTCATCACTTGGCGCGATCTCGCGTTCGATTGTTGCTACTGTGTAGGCGATATTGTTTTTCAATTCGGTAACACTAATAATGTGATATCCAAAATCAGTTTCCACCACATCATTTAGTAATCCGGTTTTCCTGGCATCAAATACTGCTTTTTCGAAAGGCTTCACCATCTGGCCAGAAGGAAACCATCCAAGATCGCCACCACGGGTTGAGGTTCCATCCGTTCCAAACTCACGCGCCTTTGCTGCAAAGTCTGCACCCGCTTTAATTTCATTCAAGATCTTCCGTGCTTTATCCTTGGCTGCTTTCTTAGCTTCGTCAGTCGTGTTGTCCCACTTTATCAGGATATGGCTTGCTTTTGCATTGAAGATAGTATCTGTAGCGATCTTGGCCACCTTAACAATTTTGAAAGAGCCTGCATCGATAAAAGGCGCCATCACCATTCCCGCTGTCAAATTTTCCTTTTGATTGTTCAGATAAGAAGGGAGCGATGAGATGCTATATTTTGTGAAGGCATTTTCTCCATCGGTGTTAACACTGGCGAAAACGGAATCTTCAGACACCGTTTTAAAATCATTGGCTAGCTTTATCATTTCTTCACGAATGGCAGTGGTATCTTCGCTGGAAGCAGCAATTGAAAACGTTACATAACTTATGCTGCGTGTGTTTTCGGCCTTGAATTTTTCTTTGTTTTTCTCATAATAGGATTTAAGATTGCTGTCTGAAATCTTCACAAGAGAGTCACTCACACCAAAGAAGGGAACGAATAAGTATTTTACTTCAGCTACATCATTCTGAGTGTGGTACTCATGCTCGCCTTCCTCGTTGGTAACGTAATTTGTTTTCAATAGAAGGTTTTCATATTTGATACGTTCGCGGGCGGGTGATAATTCTTTCTTAAACATATCCCAACGTATGCGTTGCTCGGAATTCACCGGTGCGGCATCTAAAGATTGGATATATCCAAGCAATCTATTGCGGTCAAATGCACCTGTAGAATCAACAAAGGAACTCTTTATGTTTTCGTCAACATTCTTTCCTTGGATGATGTCCCAGATTTCATCACTAGGGACTTTTATACCTACTTTTTCAAATTCAGGTACAATCGCATGACGTGCAATCAATAAGTCCCAAGCCTGCTGACGAAGTGAAACCATTTCGCGATCACCTGCCTGGCGGCCAAAATTAAGAATGTAATTATTCTCCCGTTCTTGTACAGCAGCTTGAAATTCTTCCAGGCTTATTTCTTTACCTGCAATTTCGCCAATTGTATTATCAGTACCTCCAAAAATGGCTGTGGGGCCACTTCCGAATAAATCATTTAAAATAAAGGAGACAATAGCCAGTGCCACAAAACCCACCACCCATTTGGTCATTTTAGTCCTTAACGTGCCAATCAATGCCATAACTGCTGATTAAAAATTTTAAAAATTAAACCTGAACTCTTCTTACGGTGACCAAATCCTGAATCTTCGTAATGAGGCGCAAATTTAACCCGTTCCGTCAATTCAACAAAGGCAAAATCTTAATAATATCAATTAATTCTATTGATTTTCAGGTGTTTATGAACTCTGATTTTAAAGGCGCTTCGTGCCGAATTTTGAATTTATTGGTCCACCCAAGAAGATCAGAAGGATGCCAAGGCTTATGATTTCTTTTTTCTCATTGTATAATAGAAAAACAGAATCATCGATAGCATGACCGACCAATAAGCATGCCCGATGCC
>JANOLM010000575.1:0-2173 GCA_031419815.1 Bacteroidia bacterium | reverse complement strand
CAGGCTAATGCTGGCTGGGAATGTATAGCGATCGATAAATTTTTGAGCCTCGCTTAATTGCAATGGTTTAAACAACTTTTCCTTAATACCCTGCTGATTGCCACCCCGGTTTCTTTTAGAAGAAATATCAAATACATTAACCCCAAGAGAAGATAGACTCTCGGAAACAGAGTATTCAATGCCGTCAATTGCTGTAAGAATACCCACCAATGAAGTGATACCAATGGTAACAATGAGGGCTGTTAGCACCGAACGAAGGAGGTTGGCCTTTATGGAACGCAAGCCTTCTTTGAAATCTTCTATGAGGTTCATTATTTTTTACGTTTGGCTAAAACCGGTGTCGTATTAAAACTTACTACTTCGCTGATAACTTTTTACCGCATGAATCAACGACTTACACCACCATATTATCGTGCAAGCAATATAGTATTTAGTAAATCTATCCAAAATATTAAAAATATGATGTGGATCGTTATGTAATAAGACTTTTAATCGAA
Organism: Bacteroidia bacterium; assembly: GCA_031419815.1. GTDB lineage: Bacteria > Bacteroidota > Bacteroidia > Cytophagales > Cyclobacteriaceae > ELB16-189. The sequence continues at coordinate 1,676 of JANOLM010000575.1, read as the reverse complement.
TATTTTGTTACACCGTTTAACAGGCTGAATGCTCTAACGATGCGATTTATCATTTTGTTTTCTTTTCTGGCTCTGGCGCGTATATCCGCTGCCAACTACCTATTCATTCCCATGGATGAGAAACAAATCAACCATCTTAAGGCATATGGCATTGCCTACTGGATTTTAAAATCAGACAATGAGGTAGATTGGCTCCTGAACTACCGAGGTGGCAGTTTTATGTGTAAATATAACCCCAAGATTCAAAATGAGCTTGTGGTGCGGGGCGTAAGCTTTGAAGTCATTTCTGACGCCCAAGCCAATTCCATCATTACAGAGATTGCGAGCCCTGCGGTTAATTATGACCTGATGAAATTGGAGAAATATCCAAGGATTGCTGTCTATTCGCCAAAAACCAAACAGCCCTGGGATGATGCCGTAACACTTGTACTCACGTATGCCGAAATACCGTACGATGTGATTTTTGATGACGAAGTGTTGGTCGGCAACTTACCAAAATATGATTGGCTCCATCTTCATCATGAAGACTTTACGGGGCAGTACGGAAAATTTTTTGGCAACTATGCTAATATGCCCTGGTATATAGAGCAGCAAAAGGAGTCTGAAGAAACGGCCCGCAACAATGGGTTTCATAAAGTCTCTCAAATGAAATTGGCCGTGGCAAAAAGAATAAAAGAATTTGTTGCCGGTGGCGGATTTTTATTCGCCATGTGCTCTGCCACTGACTCGTATGATATTGCCCTGGCGGCTGAAGGCATCGATATTTGTGAACGCATGTACGATGGAGATGCTGCAGACCCACAAGCTCAGGAAAAACTAAACTTTGAAAATACCTTTTCCTTTAAGGACTTCCGGCTTTCCCGCGATCCTTATCAATATGAATTTTCTGACATTGATAATAATTTCACAGACCGTGGCCTGCGGCAAGACAACGATTATTTCACCATTTTTGAATTCTCTGCAAAGTGGGATCCCATCCCATCCATGCTCACTCAAAACCACACCCGCGTGGTAAAAGGATTCTACGGGCAAACAACGGGATTCAAAAAAAATCTGATTAAATCAGACGTTACCATCATGGGCGAAAACAAAGAGATAAAAGAAGCAAAATACCTACACGGCATTTTCGGCAAAGGGTTTTGGACTTTTTATGGTGGCCACGATCCAGAGGATTATCAGCATCAGGTGGGCGAAGAGCCAACCGATCTCAATCTCCACCCCAACTCTGCAGGATACAGATTGATACTGAATAATATTCTATTTCCGGCTGCGAAGAAGAAGAAGCAGAAGACATAAAATAGGCCTTTGGGCTTGGTCCTTAGAAGGTAAGAGTTTAATTACCCACTCCAAGTCCTAATGCCTAGGGCCCAACCCCTAGTATTTTTAGTGCATCCTATCACCTCTCACTTCCAGATGCTTGACAATCTCTGCTTCCGCAACTAATATTTCCCTCCAACGGACTTCTACCAAATCTGGATCCATATATTCTTTAGCCAATGAAAGAAACGTTTTGTAATGACCCGCTTCCGCCACCATCAGTTCATAGTAAAATTCACTTAGTCCGGGATCCGGAATTTCCTTCCAAAGCAACCGAAAGCGTTCACAACTTCGGGCCTCTATCAAAGCATTGATCAAAAGTTTTTCAACCACTTGATGCTCGCGGCTTCCACCTTGTA
>JANOLM010000574.1:0-6268 GCA_031419815.1 Bacteroidia bacterium | reverse complement strand
GAAAAAATAGACCCGGAGTTGATTGGTGGATTTATTTTGAATGTAGGGGACAAGCAAATCGATGCTTCAATCAAAAGCAAATTGAAAATACTGAAAGTGAAGTTTAGTGAGAATCCTTACTTAAAGGAATTTTAAACTAGTGTTAAATTAACCGTTATCAGTTAATAGTTAATCGTGGCAAAGCTTTGATATTAATGATTCTCTAAGAACTAATAACGATTAACCGATAATAATTAACTGATAACGAATAAGCCATGGCAGAAATAAGACCCGAAGAAGTTTCAGCGATATTAAGAGAGCAACTCGCTCAGTCGCGCACAGAGGCACAATTAGAAGAGGTAGGTACAGTGCTTACCGTAGGTGATGGTGTTGCCCGTATTTACGGACTTACCAAAGCGCAAGCTGGTGAGCTGTTAGTATTTGATAATGGCCTACGTGCACTTGTATTGAATTTGGAAGAAGACAATGTCGGTGCCGTATTATTGGGAGAGTCAAAAGAAGTACACGAAGGTGATACTGTAAAACGCACTGGCTTGATTGCTTCAGTGAAGGTTGGAGATGGTGTTCTTGGCCGTGTAGTAGATACATTGGCTGCACCAATCGATGGCAAAGGTCCTCTGAAAGGAGAGCTGTATGAAATGCCACTAGAGCGAAAAGCGCCTGGCGTTATCTTTCGTCAGCCGGTAAACGAGCCACTGCAAACGGGTATTAAAGCGATTGATTCCATGATCCCAATTGGTCGTGGTCAGCGCGAATTGATCATCGGTGACCGCCAGACGGGTAAAACTGCTGTGGCGATTGATACGATAATCAATCAAAAAGAGTTTTACGAAAAGGGCGAACCTGTTTACTGTATCTATGTTGCCATAGGTCAAAAGGCTTCTACTGTCGCTACCGTTGCTGCAACATTGGAGAAAGCCGGAGCAATGCCATACACTGTTATTGTCTGCGCTTCTGCAGCTGACCCCGCTCCCATGCAATTCTTTGCGCCATTTACAGGTGCTGCCATTGGAGAATTTTTCCGTGATACGGGTCGCCCTGCTTTGGTAATTTATGATGACTTATCAAAGCAAGCAGTTGCCTATCGTGAAGTTTCTCTTTTGTTAAGAAGGCCTCCAGGCCGCGAAGCATATCCTGGCGATGTGTTCTACTTGCACTCACGCTTGCTTGAAAGAGCCGCAAAAGTCATCAACAACGATGCTATTGCGAAGCAGATGAATGACCTGCCTCCTTCGATTAAACATTTAGTAAAAGGCGGTGGGTCGTTGACAGCACTTCCTATTATTGAAACACAAGCCAATGACGTTTCGGCTTATATCCCGACCAACGTTATCTCTATTACAGATGGGCAAATATTTTTGGAGACAAACTTGTTTAACGCTGGTATCCGGCCTGCGATTAACGTTGGTATTTCAGTATCGCGCGTGGGTGGGTCAGCGCAGATTAAACCAATGAAGAAAGTTGCTGGTACTCTTAAACTGGATCAGGCACAATTTCGTGAGTTGGAAGCCTTCGCAAAATTTGGATCTGATCTTGACTCCTCAACAAAACTTATCATTGAGCGTGGCCGCAGAAACACCGAAGTGCTGAAGCAACCGCAATATGCCCCAGTGCCCGTGGAAGAACAAGTAGCCATGATCCTTGCCTCCACAAAAGGATACACGGATAAGGTACCGGTGAATAAGATGGGTGAATTTGAAAAGAATTTTATTGGCTTGCTTCGTGCTCAGTACAATCAGGTTCTTGAAAATTTCAGGGCAGGTAAATTTGAAGATGCCGATGCAAACACGATAAAGAAAGTAGCACTGGAAGAAGCATCAAAGTATTAATTTGAAAAGAAATTGATCCCGATAGCTATCGGGAGAAAATTAAAGTATGGCAAGTTTAAAAGAAGTTAAAAGCCGCATCACCTCTGTGACATCAACTCAGCAGATTACCAAAGCCATGAAAATGGTGGCGGCTGCCAAACTGAGAAGGTCGCAAGAGAAAATTATGCAGATGCGTCCATTTGCCAAAAAACTTTCTGCCTTGCTGCAGAACCTTTCTGCCTCTGGTAATGAAGGGCAGAATTGGTACAACGCTGTGCGTGAGGAAAAGAAAATTTTGATCGTGGCCATAAGTTCTGATCGTGGTCTTTGCGGATCCTTTAACAGCACGGTTATCAAATCCATAGTTAAACTGGTTCAGGAAAAATATCACACCCAGTTTAATCAAGGTAACGTAACTATTTTACCAATTGGGAAAAAAGCATTTGAGTTTTTCGGTAAACGTTCTTATAAAGTTAAAGGCGAGTACTCAACCTTAATGGCCGGGCTTGCTTTTGAGAAAATTTCGGAAGCTGCCGACTACCTGATGAACTCTTTTAAGAAGGGTGAATACGACAAAATTGAAGTTGTGTATAACGAGTTCAAGAATGTAGCCACTCAGATATTGAGAACGGAACAGTTCCTTCCGGTAATTGCCACGCAAACAGAAAAGATTGTTGACACAGATTATATTTATCAGCCGGATCGTGAAGAAATCATTACCGGCTTAATTCCAAAATCCTTGAAAGTACAACTTTTCAAAGCGGTGTTGGATAGCAATGCTGCCGAGAATGGTGCGAGAATGACTGCTATGGACAAGGCAACGGAAAATGCTGGTGAGATGTTAAAGGAATTGAAACTGACCTATAACAGAACCCGCCAGGCAGCTATCACCAAGGAAATCCTGGAGATTGTTGCAGGTGCTGAAGCCCTGAAGTCGGCATAGAAAAATATGATAGTAAGGAAAGCTCATCTCTTTGTGGGGTGAGCTTTTTTAATTTTAATGAAGGCCACACTATATATTTACAGGCTTTTCAATTACCTCAGCTTTGATGTTGCTTGTGGTGCCATGGTGTGTGCTACCTTCTTCGCGCATATTTTGCATGTCCAGATGATTCCTTATGGACTGGCATCATTGGGTCTTACGGTCTGGATTATTTATACGATAGACCATTTGCTTGATGTTCGTAAGCTAAAGCGTGAAGCTTCTTCTAAAAGACATCGCTTTCATCAAAAGAATTTGTGGACATTATTAACTTTTCTGATCATAGCCATACTAATTGATCTCTCATTGATCTTACTTATTCGTAAACCTATTTTAATATGGGGAATAGGATTAGCGCTTGTGGTTGTGTTGTATTTATGTTTTCAGCAAAGACTTATTTTATTTAAAGAGTTGGTTGTGTCTCTTTTGTATTCTAGCGGTATACTTCTTCCGGCTATGTCTTTGACAAGGATGGTTCTTTCTGTTGATGAAATTATTTTGATTTCATTTTTTACTCTTACTGCGTTCATCAATCTTATTCTATTTTCCTGGTATGATTGGAAACAAGACATTAGAGACAATCATCCTTCGCTTGTTACCTTTTTTGGAAGAAAGGAGGTAAAAAAATTTCTCATCATTTTATTTTTGCTCCAAACAGCCTTTTCTGCAGATTTGATTTTAGTTTCCTCCTATCGGATAGAGGCATTGATTTTAGTTATGATGAATCTACCCTTGCTGATTCTTTTTTTATTCCCTGAAAAGTTTATGCGTGGAGATCTTTATAGACTTATTGGAGACGCTGTTTTTCTACTCCCCCTTCCTTACGTGCTTGTAAATGGATAAATACCATGGGTTTGATTCAATAGCAAAGTACTATGACCGACTTGCCTGGTTAGCATTTGGCAAGTCACTCGGTAAGGCGCAAGTTCATTTTCTGAATAGAGTTCCTCCTTCCTCAAATGTGTTGGTGATGGGAGGCGGCACTGGGTGGTGGTTGAAAGAATTTCTTATGGAAAAACCAACGTGCAGAATATGCTATGTAGAACAATCAGCAGAGATGATAAGGTTGGCGAGGAAAGCTACGAACGAAGACTCCCGTATTTTTTTTCTAATAGGGAATGAAGATTCGATAACTGAAACAGGGGAATTTGATGTAGTCATTACATTTTGCTTCCTTGATATTTTTTCGGATAACAAACTCAACCGGGTAGTAGAAAAAATAGTGGTGTCAATGAAGCCAGGAGCCCAATGGCTGGTGACTGACTTTGTTGATACGAGTAAGTGGCATTCTGTAGCACTTTTTATGATGTACCGATTTTTTAAAGTGACGACTAGCCTCCTGAATCACAAGCTTCCCGATTGGGAGGGGGTATTAGTAAAGAATGATTTGATAGAAGTTGAACAAAAACTGTTTTTCGGAAATTTTATTAAAAGCGCCCTTTACAAATTCGCTAACCAGCATTTCATTTTGGATGCCCGATAGAATTCCAAAAGGGTTGATTATTGATCGGCATGTTGATCGAGTAAAATAAGGCACCAGAAAGCACTAGCATTTTTAGTAGATTACGATCAAATTCTTACACAATTCTTACCTCCACCGCCCAAAACAATCTCAAAACTCTATCTTGCTAAATTCCTAACTGAACCTATGAGCCAAACTGGATTTACTCAAAAGCAGGGCATTCATCATTTTATTGATAAGCTTCCTGCTGTGATCTTTGAGTATACGATTTTTCCGGATGGCAGCAGGGACTTTACCTACATAAGCCCACGGTGTGAAGAAATTTTAGGAGCCACTCAAGAAGAATTTCTAAGCGGGATCTATCTATTAAAAGACTCTATTCACAAAGATGATTGGAATAGTTTTTCAGATAACTCAGCTGGGTCTTCACTCAAGGAATGGAAATGGGAGGGAAGGGTACGCACAAAGCGCGGATATATCTGGATTGAGGCAATATGCGCACTTGCAAAAGTTGAGGATGGCTTACAGTTGTGGAATGGGATAATTACCGATATATCGGCCCGCAAAAAACTAGAGAGGACGCAACGCGAGAGTGAGCAACGCTATCGCGACTTAGTTGAGCATTTGCCACTGGGTATTGGCGTTCATCTGGAGGGTAAATTAGTATTTGCCAACAAGTATGCAGCCAATCTGATGGGCGCGAAGAAAGTAGATGATTTGCTGGGTAAAAATATTCTTGATTTGATCCATCCTGAGTATCGAGATAGAGTGTTGGAAAGAGTGAAACTAGTAATGAATACGGGTGAACACCAACCCGCCATGGAAGAAAAATATATTCGGTTAGATGGGAAAGTGATTGATGTGGAAGCCTTAGCTTTTCCATTTACCTATGAGGGGAAAATGGCAGTTCAGGTAATGGTGCACGATATTACCGAAAAGAAGAATGCAGAGGCTACCATCCGGAAAACAGAAACACTTTTTTCACAACTTTTCCAAAATACCCCGATGGCAGTAACCATGCTGGATGAGAATGGTGATGTCGTACAAATCAATAGGGGATTTCAAGAGCTCTTTGGATTTACACTTTCTGAATTGAAAGGTAGAAGCCTGAATGAATTTATTGTACCCGAAGAACTGGAGATGGAAGGCAACGACTTGAACAGCATCATCTCTAATAACAAGATCATAAGGATTGAGACATCGCGAAAACGCAAAGATTCATCCATGGTTTCTGTGATCATCAATGGTGTGCCGGTTTACTTGGAAGATCAAACCATAGGCATTTTCGGAGTGTATGTAGACATTACGGAACGTAAAAAAGTAGAAGAAGAATTGAAAGTGAGAAATATTGAGTTGGATAATTTTGTTTATAAGGTTTCTCATGATCTGCGAGCTCCACTATCTTCTATTTTGGGCTTGGTTCATTTGGCCTCCATGCCTGGTAATAATGATAATCCTGCAGAGTATCTCAGCCTGATCGGACAGAAAGCCGAGCAACTCGACCACTTTATTGGAGATGTGCTCAGTCATTCCAAGAACCTGAAGATGGAAATGAAAATCTCGAAAGTAGATTTTCAAAAAATTATTGATCAGACATTTACTAATCTGGATTATCAAAAAGGTGCAGACCTGGTGAAGCGGGAAATTGTGATTCGGGCTGAAGAATTTTACAGTGACCCCTGGAGGATTTCAGAGATTTTGAGAAACCTTATCTCTAACGCCATCAAATACCGACAACTCCAGCATTCTGCCCCTTCTATCCATATCGCCATACGGGCGGATCAGAATTTTGCTGAAATATTGTTTACCGATAATGGTATTGGCATTGATGCTAAAAGTCTGGCCCATGTTTTTGACATGTTTTACAGAGCCAGCGATCAATCGGAAGGCTCGGGCCTGGGGCTTTATATTGTTAAAAATGCTGTTGAAAAATTAGGTGGAGAGATTTCGGTAGAAAGCCAATATGGATTTGGCACCGTCTTTAAAATCAAGCTTCCAAATCATAGCCCATCCGAA
>JANOLM010000573.1:0-9454 GCA_031419815.1 Bacteroidia bacterium | reverse complement strand
AAGTTTTGCCGGAGGCAGGTCATACACAATTTCATCTCCTTGTATGAAAGTGAATGCAACCTGTGGATGCGCTAAAGCGTGGTGGTGAAATTCATCAATGATGTGCTTTAACTCAACTGGATTTGATTTTAAAAAATTTCTACGCGCAGGAATATTGTAAAACAAATTCTTTATGCTGATACTCGTTCCCACTTCACAGGCAACCGCTTCTTGTTTTTTAACTTCCGATCCCTCCACCACCAGCAGCGTTCCCAAATCCTGAGAGGCTAACCTGGTTTTCATTTCCAACTGCGAGACTGCTGCAATGGAGGCTAGTGCTTCCCCCCGAAAACCCATCGTTCTAATTGTAAATAAATCTTCCGCTTTGCGAATTTTGGAAGTGGCGTGTCGCTCCAAACTCATGCGTGCATCTGTTTCGCTCATGCCCATGCCATTGTCAATCACCTGCAAGAGAATTTTCCCAGCCTCTTTCACAATCAATTTTATGGAAGTTGCTTTGGCATCAATGGCATTTTCCATCAGTTCCTTAGCGGCCGAGGCGGGGCGTTGCACCACCTCACCAGCGGCAATCTGGTTGGCAATAGAATCCGGAAGAAGCTGGATGATATCAGGCATTAAGAAAATCAGATTGACTTTAAAGTTCCACTGCCAGAAGTTCGCCACCTAGTTTATGCAAGGCCGTTTCAATTTTTCTTAGTTGTGGCTCTCTGGGTTTTTTCAAGCCTGAAGCATAATGCTGCAACTGACGTTGGTTTATACCCGTGATGCGTTCCAAAGCTGAATTTGAAAATACACCCTTATAAAAGTTGAGCAGACTTTCTGTATCAAATCGAAAAACAAGTTTATACTCTCCTTTCAAAATTGCTGGAACCTTGTCTTTATGATTATATTTTTTAAATAGCTCGATGGCGCTAACAATGGATTGCTTAGCCTCATCTGCTGTTTCACCGCCACCATAAATGCCCTCAACATTTTCGGAATAGGCATCATAATGATTCTTCGTCTTTTCAATAACTACTTTCACTTGCTTCATCTTCTTAAGTTTAAATAGTACAATTAGTTATCATTTAAGGCTCATTTCCTTCATAATTTTTCTCCGAAGTCCTTCCCCTATCTCTTTTGCTCCATGAAAAGGTACAAAGGTACTGGGTAGTATCGGCCATCTTTTTCATAGATGTAATGACTTCCCTCTGCCTTCACATAACGCCATCCACTTTTCTTAATTTTCCTATGGAACTCTGATGATTTCACTTTCCGCGGTTTCGTGAAAGAAATTCAAAGGTAGTAATTTTACTACTTATATTAAGTAGCTATTTTTTAAACTTCATGTATATATAAACAGGAATAACCAGTATCAAACTATAGAGAGCCGCTTTGCCCCACGTGAGAAAAGCCATCATAAACAACACTAAAAAAAGCAAAACAGCCGAGCGGAGTATAGCAGTGTTTGGTGATGAGGTGGTTTTTGACCTTTTGCGGGCAGCCTGAAAAGAACCGGCAATACGAGAGCGATGTTGCGTGAGATCTTCCTCTCCTCCACTTTCTCTTTCCAACTCTTTTTTGATCCGGCTTTCCCGCAGTTCCATCTCCTCTTTTTTAGCATCGTAGAAACGGGGGCGGTAACTAAACCGCTGGTATTGGGTTGCCTTGGTAAATAATGAAATGAATTTCATGCTCGTCCTAAATTTTATATTAAAGGTATGGCCAAAACTAATCTGACTTATAATTTCACGCAAGGCCGCAAAGAACGCTAAGAATAAATAACCTTTGCGGGCTTAGCGCCTGCCTAGCCGGTAGGCAGGTCTTGGCGTGAAAGATTACCGATCAATACCTAACTTCATGTCGCACAAAAATGCCGTTATTCGCGTGTAAATACAAAGACCAAACCCCGGGATGCTGAAAAAAGTTTTAGTTTGTTTTTATCTCTCCTGCCTTATTTATACCAATCAGGCGCAAGACCGCAAAACCCAATGGGTTGACAGCGTTTTTCAGACCCTGAATTCCAAAGAAAAGATTGGCCAACTGTTCATGTTGCCTGTTTCCACATTTGCGTCCGCTGAAGAAATTGATGTTTTGGCCGATCAGGTCAAAAGTTATGATATAGGTGGCCTTATGATTATGAGCGGTGGGCCACTTAGCCTCGCCAATCTTTTGAATAAACTTCAACGTATTTCCAAAATTCCTCTCATGACCGGCCTCCACGCTGAATGGGGATTGGGGCAAAGTCTGGACAGTACTATGAGTTTTCAAAAGCCACTTTTGTTGGGGTCGGTAAGAAATGATAGCCTGGTTTATGAATTGGGGCAGGAGATTGGTGCCGAAATGAAAACGCTGGGCTTGCAAATCAATTTTGCTCCACAAGCGGACATCTCTATCAATAAAAATGAGCCTCTTTTATATTACAGTGATGACAAAAGAAGAGTAGCGGAACGATCACTGTTATTTATGAAAGGTCTACAAAGCGAGGACATTTTGGTTTGTGCAAAGCATTTGGACTATCAAAAAAAAGAAACAGAATTAAAACCTGACACCACGGTCTACTTTGAATTGAGCCGACTGGATACACTTGAGTTTTATCCTTATCAAAAACTTATTGAAGGGGGTATTGATGGTATGCTAACCTCTCATCTTCATTTTTCTGTTCCCGGAAGGAAACAAGCAATGCCCGCTTCCATGTCTCAAATTTTCATAAGCGAAATCCTAAAAAAGAAAATAGGTTTCAATGGACTCACTTTCACCGATATCCCATACCTCCAAATCCTTTCGGGTAAAATACGCAAAGGCGAAACAGAAGAGTTGGCTTTTCGAGTGGGCAACGATGTGCTGATTGCGCCTCAGAACATGAAAGAGGCTATAAAAATAATCAGTAAAGCTGTAAAAAAAGATAAGGTGTTAATGCAACAACTTAACACGAGTGTCAAAAAAATTCTTGCGGCCAAATTTGAAGCTGGCTTACATCAAAACAAATTTGTATCGACAGACAATTTAATGAGACGATTGCACTCGCCTGAAGCTTTGTTACTCAAACATCGTTTGGCAGAAGCTGCTGTTACCGTGGTGCGCAATACCTCCTCCATACTTCCCATTAAGATTCTTGACAACAAAAAATTTGCTTCTATTACAATCGGTAAAGAAGATCAAAATGAATTTAACCACTATCTAACAAAGTATGCACCATTCCACAACATCACGGTTCGCATAGTTTCTGATACCTTAGGGATTGAAGAGAAAATTAAAAATTCAGACATACTTATCGTAAGCCTTTATCCTTTGGCTTCCTCCTTTCAAAATGAGATTATACCCCTGATAAAAAAATGGGCTTCGCGGAAGGAAGTGATCATGTGCCTTTTCACAAGCCCTTATATGCTGAAGGAGTTTGAGGCCTTCAACACTATCATTGAAGCCTATACAGATGAAGAGCTGATGCCACAAAAGGCCGCACAGATTATTTTTGGCGGTTTGCCTGCCGATGGAATACTTCCATTAACTATCGAAAATTATTTTCGTGAAGGCGAAGGGGAATCTATTGCTACAATTAATCGGCTTTCTTATGGTACGCCAGAATCAGTTGGAATGGATAGCCGGACATTAGATCAGATAAAAATTATTGCCAAAGAAGCAATCGATATGGGTGCCACTCCGGGCTGTCAGGTGTTGGTTGCAAAAGATGGAAAAGTAATATTTCAACAATCATATGGTTGGCTAACGTATGAAAATAAAATGCCGGTAACGGATGAAACCATTTATGACTTGGCTTCTCTTACAAAAGTATCGGCCACCTTGCAAACGGGAATGTTCATGTATGAGAAGGGATTGATCAATCTCAATAAAAAGGTATCCGTCTATTTGCCTGAATTGAAGAATACGAATAAAAAAGATATTACCCTCATTGATATGCTTACTCATCAATCCGGGTTGGTCCCTTTCATGCTGCTGTGGCCGCTAACTGTCAAAGACAGCATTTACCTTCCACTTTACTATGGTAAGGTAAGAAATGAGAACTATCCTCTTCAAGTGGCACCAGATCTGTTTGCAACTAACCTTATCAGAGATTCAGTGTGGACATGGATTGTAAAATCAAAAATGCAGGAAAAACCAGCACGCACACCTTACGACTATCGATATAGTGATCTTGGATTTATGATGCTGAAACAACTGGCAGAAAAAATGTTGAATCAACCAATGGATGATTTCCTAAACCAAAATATTTATGAACCTCTGGGCGCCTATACAACAGGTTTTAATCCATTGGATAAATTTTCTAATCAAAGAATAGCCCCCACAGAGGAAGATAAAATTTATCGCAAGTCTACCGTTGTGGGCACTGTGCATGATGAACGTGCCGCCATGATGGGCGGAGTATCCGGTCATGCAGGGTTATTTAGTTCAGCCAATGATTTAGCAAAGCTGGGACAAATGTTGGTAAACGAAGGACATTACGGGGGACACAATTATTTTAAGCCAGCAACCATCCGGCTTTTTACATCAAAGCAATTTGAGAAAAGTCGCAGAGGACTTGGATGGGATAAACCCATTCAAAGTGACTGGAACAGTCCCACCTCCTTGCTGGCATCGTCTCGCACCTTTGGACACACCGGCTTCACAGGTACTTGCATGTGGATTGATCCTGAATTTAACTTGGTTTATATTTTCCTTTCAAACCGGGTCTATCCCGATCGGAACAATAAACTATTAAATGCCAATATCCGTCCCCGTATACAAGAGGTAATTTATAAATCAATTTTTGAGTATGGGGCTCGTAAAAACTAGTTGCCACAGATTCACTGATTAAAACATAAGCATAACCTGTGGTCATGATTGTTCCGTAGGAACATTTGGTAGGTAGAAAATAGATAACAATTTGGTTTCGTTCCGATAGGAACGATTGGTGCTTTTGAGTTAAGTTGCAAATCCAACCATTCATAAGTTATGGCAAATAGTTATACGCAAGTCCACATTCAGTTTGTCTTTGCTGTAAAGTACAGGGCAGCACTAATTGACAGCGAATGGAAGGAAAGGTTACATCAATATATAACAGGCATTTTTCAAGGAAATAAGCATAAAATGTTGCAGATAAACAGCATGCCTGATCATATCCATATTTTTATTGGCATGAGACCGCATCAATCTATGTCATCTTTGATACAAAATGTTAAAACAGAAAGCAGCAAGTGGGTTAAGGAGCAAAATTTATGTCTATACCCTTTTGCTTGGCAGGAAGGATACGGTGCCTTTTCCTATGCTAAAAGTCAGGTGGATGATGTGATCCGATATATTCAAAATCAGGAAATACATCACCGTAAGGAAACATTTCTGAATGAATACAAAAAGTTTCTTACGGTATTTGATATCGAATGGGATGAACGGTACATTTTTAAAGAATTGGAATAGCACGAGGCGTTCCTACGGAACGCTGACATAGAGTATTTTTTTTACCCACCAATTGTTCCTAACGGAACAGAGTGGATGAATAGGTTTAATACTCAAATTAATAAGTCAGGGGATGAAAGCATGCTGATCGTATTTGGCTTAGGAAATGGAGGTTTGATTTCAGAAATAGCTTGCCAAAGATTAAATAAAAATAGAGTGTTTGTCGCTGCAGATAAAACATCCTACTCTTTGATTTTACCTGTAAGGCGGGCCGATCTTAGGTAGATTTGTTCCGTAGGAACATTTGGTAGGTAGAAAATAGATAACCATTTGGTTTCGTTCCGATAGGAACGATTGGTGCTTTTGAGTTAAGTTGAAAATCCAGACATATCATCATTCTACAGAGTCGAATTATCCAAATATTGATTGATACTTAACTTAGTAATCTGTGAATCTGTGGCTAATTCGAAACTAATCCATACCAAAACCGGTTAAATGTATTGCACAAACTAGCGGAAAAATGAAAATAGGAATTGTTTGTTACCCAACTTTTGGTGGAAGCGGTGTAGTGGCAACTGAGCTAGGCAAGGCACTGGCACAAGAAGGCCATAAAGTCCATTTTATTACGTACTCCCAGCCCAGCCGTTTGGATTTCTTGAATGAAAATCTTTTTTACCACGAGGTTGAGTTCCGCTCTTATCCCCTATTTGAGTATCCACCTTATGAACTTGCACTGGCCAGTAAAATGGTAAGTGTTGTAAAAAATGAGAAGCTGGACTTACTCCACGTTCATTATGCAATACCTCATGCCTCGGCTGCTTATATGGCCAAGCAAATTTTGCGAACGCATGGGATCTATATTCCGGTTGTGACAACACTTCACGGAACGGATATTACGTTAGTGGGAAAAGATCCGTCTTACGAACCGGTGGTTACGTTTAGCATCAACCAGTCGGATGGCGTTACAGCCGTCTCGCAAGATTTAAGAAAAGAGACTTATCATTCTTTCAAGATCACCAACGAGATTGAAGTGATCCCTAATTTCATTGACCTTGCAAAATTTAAAAAGCAAAAGAAAGACCATTTTAAGAAGGCGATCTGTCCTAACAATGAAGCCTTGGTTGTACACACCTCCAACTTCCGAAAGGTAAAACGCATTCCAGATGTGATTACAGTATTTTATAATATCCAAAAAGAAATTCCAGCCAAGCTTCTCTTGATTGGCGATGGACCAGAACGCTCACACGCAGAAACCATGTGCCGAGAGTTGGACATTTGCGACAATATTCGTTTTCTCGGAAAACTGGAGGCTGTAGAAGAAGTATTGTCCGTTGCCGATTTATTTCTGATGCCTTCCGAAAAAGAAAGTTTTGGTTTGGCCGCACTGGAAGCAATGGCCTGCGAGGTGCCCGTAATTTCTTCTAACACCGGAGGTATTCCCGAATTAAATATTCAAGGTGTAACTGGTTTTTTGAGCAATGTGGGAGACGTGGAGGATATGACACGCAAAGCTTTGTTTGTTCTGGATAAAAACAATTTGCCCACGTTTAAAGTTAATGCATTGAAGCGTGCCAAAGAATTTGACATCAGTAATATTCTTCCCATCTACGAAAGCTACTATCAGAAAATCATGGAGAAAACTAGCGCCAAGATGAGTGTGTAATCATTCCTGCTAAAAATCATTTAGCGTGAGAGCGAAAAATTCTCAATCATATTTAAAAATCAGGCGGCCTGTTCTTGTTGAGCAGCTTGTGCTTTTATTGCTCTTAAAGTAAGGGTAAAGAAAAGGCCAAAAAACATTACAACAGACAGTAGACAGAATTGTATCATATTTTTTAGTGGTTGATTGACCGCAAGGTGAGCAGAATGACTAACTCAAATGAACCTCATTTTAAACTCGCATCACGGAAGTAAGATTCTCTTCCTAATTTCACTTTTTCAAAACCACCGCCATGAGATTTGCGCAGCACCCGATAAAAAAGCAAGAATATTCCATGATTGGATTATATTTCGAAAATTTTTTCAACATGCGAAAACTGACCTTGATCTACGTTCTGTCACTTTTTTTTGTGGGAATCCTTCCCCTTCAGGCTCAGTCCATTGACCCGGCACCTAAAGACTGGTTTCTTCGCGATCCTGAGCAAGACCACCTGCAAGGCATGAGTGCAGAAAAGGCTTATCAGACTCTGCTATTAGGGCAACCCTCTCGCACTGTAATTGTTGCTGTGGTAGACTCGGGTGTCGACATCGACCACGAAGATTTAAAAAGTATTATCTGGATAAATGAAGATGAAGTTCCCGGCAACGGAATAGACGATGACAAAAATGGATACATCGATGATGTTAACGGTTGGAATTTTATTGGCGGAAAAAACGGGAATGTAAATGAAGACACCTACGAACTGACCCGGGAATATGTGAGGCTGAAAAATAAATTTCAAAACACTGATGAGAATAAAGTGCCAAAAAAGCAGAGAGCTGATTATGAACAATATCAAAAAATAAAAGACAAGTATGAAAAATTAAAAGCAAAAAATGAGCAGCAATACGGGCTGTACAAAAATCTACAAGGCAATGTCATTCTTAGTGTAGATACACTAAAAGTGATTTTAAAAACAGATTCACTAACACAAGATTTGATACAACAATTTACCACTACTGACCCTTCATTGATTTTTGCCAAAGGATTTTTGTTAAACATGTTTAAAAATCTTGGCCCCGAAAGTAGCATTGATGACCTGCTGGGTCAGCTTAAGGAAGCAGTGGATTATTTCGGGGTGATTGTTAATTATGGTTACAATGAGAATTTTGATTCGCGCCTAGTCATCGGTGACACGTATTCAAACCTATACGAAAAAAATTACGGCAATGGTGATGTAAAAGGGCCCGATTCGGAACACGGCACGCATGTCGCGGGCATCATTGCGGCAGACCGCAAAAATGATATCGGCATAAAAGGTATTGCCGATAATGTGAGGATCATGTCAGTTCGCACAGTGCCCAATGGTGATGAGCGCGACAAAGATGTGGCCAATGCTATCCTCTATGCGGTAGACAATGGCGCTAAAATTATCAATATGAGCTTCGGAAAATCTTTTTCTCCAGAAAAAGTGGCCGTGGATAAAGCTGTGAAGTATGCCGAACAAAAAGGAGTACTACTTATTCATGCTGCCGGAAATGAAGGTGAAAATATTGACGAGGAAAAAAATTTTCCGTCCCGTTATTTTCTAGATGGCAAAGAGGCAAAAAACTGGTTGGAGATTGGTGCTTCGGCCTGGGGAACTGATCAGGAATTTGTAGGAAGTTTTTCTAATTACGGAAAAAAAACAGTTGACTTTTTTGCCCCGGGTGTTGAAATCTACTCTACTACACCTGGCAACACCTATAAAAACCAAAGTGGCACAAGTATGGCTAGCCCTTCTACAGCAGGCGTGGCAGCCCTGCTCATGTCTTATTTTCCAGAGTTATCAACACTAGAGATTAAGGATATTCTAAAAAAATCCACGCGCAAATTTGATAACCTCGAAGTGCTGAGCCCAGGGGGAAAAGGAAACATAAAATTTAGTGAGTTAAGCAATACGGGAGGGCTGGTTAATGCCTACGAAGCTGTGAAAATGGCCCAACTTGTTAAAAGCCAGAAAGGGATGAAATAACATGGCGGACTCGTTATCCCCCTTTTGCGGCTGCTCTCCTCTTCTTCAATTTCCTAAAAGGATTATACGTGATTACGGTAGTGCCGTCTTTCCCCTTATGAGCACGTAAAAAAACACTGGCACCCACTTTTTTATCAGAGCCAATATTTTCCGGAGGAATATTTTGATCACGGACTTTCAAATTACTAAGCGGCACCTGGATGCTAAGGTCTGTGCTATCTATCAAACTATAGCGGCCTTCCAGGTAGAGTGTAAGAATTGTAGACTGGATTTCCATGCGGCTTATATCAAGTTCAGTTCCTTTCAAATTAAAATGAGCATTGATTTCTCCGAATTGCACATCACTTAAATCGCGGTTCTTAAACAAAAAATTGCTCATCTTTTGTAGTGGTGCAAAATCACGCAGTCGCCCATTCGTTAATTTGAATCCT
>JANOLM010000572.1:0-2548 GCA_031419815.1 Bacteroidia bacterium | reverse complement strand
CTTCTCACTGGCCTTCACAATTGATTCCATCAACGAGGTAGTGGTCGTCCCGAAAGGAATCTCTTTGATAGCGAGCGTCTTTTTGTCAACGATTTCAAACTTGGCTCTGACTTTTATTTTTCCGCCACGTATTCCTTGATCATATTCCGAAAAATCTGCAATTCCTCCCGTTAAAAAATCAGGATAAATCTTAGGGTTCTTTCCTTTCAAGCTATCGATGGAAGCCTTGATCAGTTCACAAAAGTTATGTGGTAAAATTTTAGTGGATAGACCAACGGCAATACCTTCCACACCTTGCGCCAGTAGCAAAGGGAATTTTACAGGAAGCGTGACCGGTTCTTTCTTGCGACCGTCATAAGAGAGTTGCCATTCAGTTGTTTGCGGATTGTACACTACATCCAATGCAAACTTTGAAAGCCTGGCCTCTATGTAACGAGGGGCAGCAGCACTATCACCCGTTCTTACATCGCCCCAGTTTCCTTGAGTATCAAACAACAAATCCTTTTGGCCAAGGTTTACAATGGCTTCACCAATAGCGGCATCGCCATGCGGGTGAAATTGCATTGTATTACCAATCACGTTCGCCACTTTATTAAAGCGACCATCATCCATCTCCTTAATAGAATGCGCAATCCTGCGTTGTACAGGTTTCAAGCCATCTTCAATGCGGGGAACAGCTCTTTCCAGAATTACGTACGATGCGTAATCGAGGAACCAGTTCTCGTAAAGGCCATCAATGGAAATGGTATGGATAACATCATCCCCTTCACCTTCTTCAGAGGATTTTTTCTTACCTAACTTTAATACTTTCTTGCTCATGAATTTAAAATCAACTCTTTCAAAATAACATAGTAAGCGATCCCAAACAGGACCGACATTAAATTACCGACCAGGAAAAAATCATTAGATACTTTGTCCTCGGTGTCTTTGATGCGGGTGGCAATCTTTAACGCCCCCAGCAATGTCAAAGCTTGAGCCACATTGTGATGAAGAGAGACTACTATAAAAATACGTTCAAGGATACCTTTTAAAATACTCCTCCTGGTTATTTTGTCCTTAGTGACTTTTCCGAAGAACTTACTCAGAAGAAATAATACAAAATGAATAACCATCTCCCCACCCAGCAGGATTAAAATTATTTTTAATATGAAAGTTGCCATTTTGGACTAGTTGTTTTTAAAATCAAATTTCTCAGGCTGTTAAATTCATCAATCATCAATGATCTTTTTCTTCTCCAGATGGCGGTAGAATCTCTATTTAATCGTTCTGCTACCTTTCTGTAATCATCCAGTTCAAGAAATGTTGTTACCACCTTTTGCTGTGATGGTGTCCATTGATCAATGATCCCTTGCAGGACAACTAGCATAAGGTTTAATTTCTCAGTAAGTTCTTTATCCTTCAGATAAACAATAAACCTACTTTTTGATGATTTTAAATTATTCAATTGTTCACGCGCAGCCGTAAGTCCTGGCCCTAACATCTCATAAGCCCTGTCTTTATTCAACTTAGTTTGGATATCGCCCTCATAAACCACGTACCGGAGCTTAAAAGAACTTTTCAAAGACATCAGGTACATCTCCATATCCAGTATAATCTGCAACGCTGCGTGAGGGTTTTTAACTATCCCCTGAAACTCATCACCTAAGGTGATGGTCATGGGCGAAAGTATATGTTGCTTGTCCTTTTTATTGACATACTTCACACCGGCTTTTAAATCGTTCATTAACGTTTTTCCATTCCGTTTAGAACTTCCGATTATATCGGCCATTACTATTATTTTCATAATCTATGCATTGCAGTAATTCTGCAATAATACAAATATTGCAGAAATTCTGCAATGAAGGTAAAATTGCAGAATTTCTGCAATGGTCATTTTGATTGTTTTCTGCGGGCAGGTTAACGGTATCTATTTTTTTCACTTGTCTAATGCCTAAGTACCAATGCCCATAATCTGCTCACTGTCTGCTACCAGCTCCTTCTCCTCCACCACATCCAATTCAACCCGTAAATTCTCTATGATAAATTCTTGGCGATCCGGTGTGTTCTTGCCCATGTAAAACTCAAGTAACTTTGCCAAGTGACTTTCCTTTGTTAGCAAGACAGGCTGCAACCGGATATTGTCTCCAATGAACGTCCCGAATTCTTCAGGAGAGATTTCCCCCAATCCTTTGAAGCGGGTGATCTCTGGCTTGCTGCCCAACTTACTTACAGCCGCCTTCTTTTCTTCTTCGCTGTAGCAATAGATAGTCTCTTTTTTATTCCGAACTCGGAACAAGGGAGTTTCAAGCACATACACATGGTTAGCCTTTACCAGATCGGGGAAGAACTGAAGGAAGAATGTCATCAATAACAAACGGATGTGCATTCCATCCACATCGGCATCGGTAGCAATAATCACTTTGTTATATCGCAATCCATCCAGTCCATCCTCAATGTTTAGTGCATGTTGAAGTAGATTGAACTCTTCATTCTCATATACAACTTTCTTTGTTAAGCCATAGCAATTCAATGGCTTACCTCGCAAACTGAAAACCGCCTGAGTTTCTAC
>JANOLM010000571.1:0-5417 GCA_031419815.1 Bacteroidia bacterium | reverse complement strand
ATGGGATACTGCGCGCTTCAGAAAAGTAATTGAAACGGCAAAAGAAAAATCGAATTGGGGCAAGAGTTTGCCGAAAGGAAGTGGCCAGGGGATTTCTGTTCATCGAAGTTTTCTTACGTATGTGGCGTGTGTTGTAGAAGTCACCGTGGACGAGAATAATAAAATAAAAATTCCAAAAGTAGACTATGTAGTAGATTGCGGAATACCCGTTAATCCTGAGCGCATCAAATCACAATTTGAAGGAGGCGCTACGTTTGCGGCCAGTCTTGCATTGAAAAGTGAAATCACCGTAAAGAATGGCGCTGTTGAACAACATAACTTTGATGATTACAGTGTAGCGCGCATGAGCGATGCACCTTATGAAACTGCAGTACATATAATAGAGAGCGGTGAAAAGCCAACAGGAGTTGGTGAACCACCAATCCCGCCATTTATACCGGCACTTTGCAATGCCATTTATGTCGCTACTGGAAAACGGATCAGACAACTACCCGTTAGATTGACGTAGAATCTTCATAGAGGCATCTTTAAAAACTTCTTTGCCAACTCCTTTTGGAAAAGGATGAGGTGGCAAAGGCAAGGTTTTTAGAGATGCCCACAGGTTTATCAAAAAAATTTCAACTAATAATTCAACTCAACAACTATGACCACTCAAACCCGCAGGACTTTTTTGGCAACTGCTTCCGCCTTAACTTTAGGAGTTGCATCCAATTCATTTGCCATGAAAAAAGAAAATTCACCACTCGTTCACCATGTATTCTTCTGGCTCAAAAATCCCTCGTCTAAAGAAGATTTAGCCAAATTGCTGGAAGGTCTAAAAACATTAAAGAAAATTGAAACCATCAAGATGCTGCACATTGGCGTGCCTGCCAGCACAGAGAAACGTGATGTGGTGGACAATAGCTACGCTGCATCAGAGTTGATGTTCTTCGATGACCTGGCCGGACAAAAAACATATCAAGATCATCCCATCCATCAAAAGTTTATTGCCGACTGCTCACACCTATGGGAAAGAGTGATTGTGTATGATGCAATCTCGGCTTAACTGCCATTTTCCAACCACCTTTTAAATGCAGTTGCTTTTTCACGACTGATGTCGATCTCAATAGTGTGCGGTGGCTTGATCTGAACTGAAAGTCCTTTGTGCGTAGTTTTGATTCGTGCCACAGCGAGTATGTGAATTAAGTACTGCCGGTTGACCCGGAAAAATTTTTTGGGATCCACCAGACTTTCCAATTTATCCAATGTCGGATGCTCGTCTATTATTAACGAAGTTCAAAAATTCCCATGTAATGGAAATCATCAGAAACGAAACAAAAAATAAAATGACGTTGAACTCAAGGCTAAATTTTCCCGATAACCACCTCGCCAGAAATCCCAGTGAGACACCACTAGTATAGGGAAAATTTAATTACGCAACATATTACATGTAACAGAGATCATGAACCTTCATGCCATTTCTGTTCGACTCCGCAGGAGTCGTATGTTTGTAGCCCTATTTCCACTATAAACATACGACCCCATCGGGGTCGAACCCCAAAAGCATTGTTGCAAGATTTAATTGTTACTACACTAGTGATGATGATATATGTACGGATAATTTTCCTGATGTGTTCCTTCCTCATTTTTGATAATGACGATCTTCTTGTTTCTCAAGGTAGTTTCTTTTTACCAGCTTATTTACCCGTTCCTCTTTCAAAACAAGATTCAGGTTTTGGTTGGCGATTTGAAAATGTTTCAGATATGAATTTTCTGAATTCAACTTGTAATTCAAGGTCAATTTCAAGCTTGTCATATTCGTAATTGTTTTATTATAAGACAACTTTCTTATCACGTACCCCTACTTTAAAAATAGTCAGTAGGCCAAACCCAGCATGCAATAGGGCAAGTACATAAAATTCGCGTTTATCATTGGTCGAAACTCTGCCTACTGCCATTTGCCAATTTGCCTACTGTTGACTTTTCATCGAACCACTCTTCCATCGCTCATCTCCACAATCCTATCCGACTTTCGTGCAAACTCTTCATCATGTGTTACCGCGATGATCGTTTGCTTATAGGTGTGTGTAAGTTCCTTGAAAATATTGAATACCACATCTGAATTATACGTGTCCAGATTTCCAGTAGGCTCGTCACCCATAATAATATCCGGTTCATTGATTAAAGCACGTGCAATGGCTACGCGCTGCTGTTGCCCTCCCGAAAGTTTACTAGAGCGTTTCAAGGCTTGGTCTTGTATACCCAATATTTTTAATTTTTCGTAAGCGAGTTGTTCAATCTGCTGGTGAGTATGCTCTCCACGCTTCAACGCAGGAATCATAACATTTTGCAACACAGTAAACTCTGGCAACAAATAGTGAAACTGAAAAACAAAACCAATGTGCTTATTCCGAAATGCAGCTAGTTCATTTTGATCCTTCCCCGTTAGACGCTCCCCTGCTATTTCAAGTTCGCCTTCATAATCCGTATCCATAGTGGACAACACATACATGAGTGTAGACTTCCCACAACCTGATTTACCCACCAATGAAAGAAACTCACCACGGTTCACAGCCAAGTCAATATCTTTCAAGACCTGGAATTTTTCAGGCTCGTAGAAGTATTTAACAATCTTATGCGTCTTTAAAACTTGTTCCATAATTCAACATCTAAATTCCTAATTCTAAAATATTAAATCTAAAATTTCTACTGTCCTCTTAAAATTTCAATAGGGTCAATCTTCGCTGCTTTGCGCGATGGCATATAACCCGCCACTGAAGTAGTGGCCACACCAAACACAATTCCAATGATATAATACTTAGGATCGAAATTGACCGGAAAATGTTCCAGGCTAATAAAATCTCCACCATTAAAGGGTGCTTTCGAAATCAGATATGAAAGTAAAAAACCAATCATTAGCCCGGCACAACTCCCAACAAATCCAATTACCAGAGATTGAATCATGAAAATACTTTTAACGTCACCCCCTGCAAAACCCATCGCTTTAAGAATAGCAATGTCTTTCATTTTATTATAGATCGTCATGTTCAAAATATTATAAATACCAAATCCTGCAACAATCAGAAGCGTGAACGAAACTGCATATGTAATAATATTGCGGATGATGACACCCGTAAGAAAGGTGGCGTTGGCCGTTTCCCAGTCTTCGGCCTTATTGCCAAACTTCGCTTGCAATTCCGGGGCAACAACCTTCGCCTGGTGAAGGTCTATTAACTTCAAGTTAATATCTGTGATATAGGATTGATCTTGTTGTAAGATAGTTTGCACCATAGAGATGTTGGAGTAACAGCGAACATTATCGATCACACCAATTCCCATTTGAAAAACTCCAACAATTTTCAACGTCCTTGTAAAACCTTGCGGTGTGGTGATCACTACTCTGTCGCCATTCTTAGCATTGAGTTTTCTGGCCAATCCACTTCCCATAATGATGCCTTCGTGGTTGGACAGCAAGTCTTCAATCCTACCGTGTTTCATTTTTGCCCGCAACCCAAAAAGTTTGTCCTCCTCCAGAATTTCCACTCCCAAAATATTTCCAGGTAACTGAACCTGACCATAATTGTAAAACACTTGAGACGAAAGCATGGGCGCCACACCCAACACGCGTTTGTCTTTACGAATGATCTCAATAATCTGATTTGCATTACGCACTTTGGAAGTTTCACTCTTCGGCTTTTGATGGTATACCAGATTGATTCCTTTCGGATTAATTCCTTCTAAAATACTTTTGCCAGTCTCTGTCACATCATGAAAAATATGAATGTCTGGCGAAGAAGTCATCGCAATCTCTTCTGTAAATTTATTTAAGCCTGTCATCAAACTTACGAGCGCGATGAACATGCCGATTCCAAATGTAACGCCTAACATGGCAATGATAGTTTGCTTGGGCTTGCTAAAGAGATGAACTCTGGCAATTTCAATGGATAGTTTAAATGCCTTGATATTCATGCTGCTTCTTCAATACATTCTTGAAAAAAATCCATAATCATTTCTTCACAATCACTTGTGCTGTTGAGTCGATTCCTTTCACAATCTCCACCTCATCCAATGTTTCAATGCCAGGGATCACTTTTACCTTCTTTTCTCCCTCTGAAGTTTTTATCCAGATAGAATCTCCTGACATTAATGCCGTTTTTGGTACCACGATAGCCTTATCTTTTTGACGAATGATAATATTGGCCTCCACTGAAAGTCCGGAAAAACCTGCAGGCAGAGTTTCCTCCAGAGTTGCATCAACACGCAAGGATTGCTGGCGCGTGTCTACCAACGGATAGACTTTATTTACTTTTCCCTTAAAAATTTTTTGCGGATATGCATCAATTTTAACCATTACCTCCTGCCCCACTTTTACCCGCTGCACATCCAATTCGTCTACGGTAAGTTTGAGATAAAAATTATTGCCACTTCCCACAATCGCAACGGCTTCGCTGCGCCTTACCAACTCTCCACGCTCCTTCATGATCTTGAAGACCATCCCGTCTACTTCGCTGCGCAATTCATAATGGCCAGACTCTTCTTGTGAAATCTTCCATTGGCCTTCAGCATTTTGTAATGAGAGAAACAAATCATTCTTTACTTTTTCAAACCTACTCAACTGCAATGCGTAGTCATTTCTTGAATTTTCATACATAAGTTTTACACGGTCGAATTCTGAACGCGAAGTGGCATTGGCCTTTAATAAATTACTATATCGCGAAAAATTGAGTGAATCAAATTGTAATTTGGTATGCGAACTTCGAATAGTGGTTTTTAATTCACGCAATCCTGGCGAGCTGTCACTATAATTTTTTGTCGCCATTTCATAAGCCTGCCGTGACACTGTGTACTTTGCATTTTGCTGATTGCTTTCTATTACAATCAGCGTTTGCCCTTTTTTTACTTCCTCACCCTCCTTTACAAGAACCTGAGCAAGATTGCCATCCACTTGCGAAAAAATCTGATACTCCTGTTCAGAGACAACAAAACCCGAAGCATATACGGCCTCCATTAAAGGTTTTACCTCCGGCCTGATCGTGCTTTTATTATCGGAGCAAGCGAAGAGGAAGCCAGATAAAACAATGAAGGATATTTTTTTCATACTTGAATGTAGCGAATGTACGAGAGAATAGGGCTATCGCTAAGAGTCGTTCGGGTGAAACGGTAAAAATGAAGAGTAAGGTGTTGTAAATAAAAGCTGAAGTGAAGGATGCTCTACATCAGAAATCAACTTATTTTGCCAAAAATTATACTTTATCAAACGCGAACAATTTTTTGCTTACCTGTGCCTGGCAGGCATCTGCCTGATTTGGGGCACCACATTTCTTGCCATTCGAATAGGTGTTAAGGATTTTCCACCCTTCTTGTTTGCAGCTATACGCCAGATAAGCGCAGGTCTGCTCTTATCTGCCATTGTTCTTGTTACCCAAAAGCCAAAACTT
>JANOLM010000570.1:0-2371 GCA_031419815.1 Bacteroidia bacterium | reverse complement strand
GCTATTCTTCAACCTGCTAACCCATTCAATGATTTCCAACTTCTGCGAATCTACATTCATAGCCAACGTCCGTTTTAATACCCACAAAGGTATGATATTCTGTTATTTCTTTGAAATCTTCACCTTCAAAGTAAAATCATCCATGTCCACTTCGGTCGCATCTATTAATTGATCTTTAAACTCTAAATGGAGGGCTTGAGTTTCGATGCAGATGTAATCTTTAAATTCTGCCAAAGCCGTAGTGGCCAATTCATTGTGGTTTTCAACCTCAATGGAAATTTTATCGAGTACTTCAAGGCCCATATCCTTGCGAAGGTTTTGAATTCGGTTAACGAAATCTCGTGCGATACCTTCCTTCTTCAACTCTTCCGTAAGGGTAATATCGAGCGCTACGGTAATCCCAGCCTCAGAGGCCACAGCCCATCCCGGAATATCTTCTGAGCTGATCAATACATCTTCCAGTACAAGGTCAAATCCACCTTTTGATAGTATTCCTTTTTCAATAGATTGAATGTCCTCTTTTGTAAATGTGGTGATCACCGCAGAAACTTCTTTCATCCGGGGGCCATACTGTTTTCCAAGTTTGGCAAAATTCGGTTTTACTTTTTTCACTAGCAGGCCCGAGGCATTATCAACATACTGGATCTCTTTTACATTCACCTCCGCTTTTATGATAGCTTCCACATTTTTTATGCGCTGGGCAAATTTTTCATCAAGTACTGGAAGCAAAACTTTTTGCAAAGGTGTGCGGACTTTTATTTTACTGTTTTTACGGATGGAGTGTACTAATGAACAAATGCGTTGAGCATAGTCCATTGATTTTTCCAGTTCTACATCTTTTCGTTTTGCTTCTGATTTAATCAACAACGTATGATGAATAGAACTAAACTGAAGAGGCGTATTGAATTGTTTTGCTTTGCTGCGAATGTTGTCGGTCAAGTTTTTATATAGCCACTCGCTGAAAAATGGAGCAATAGGCGCCATCAACTGTGCAGTTACCATCAGACATTCATACAATGTTTCGTAGGCTGCTCGTTTGTCCACCGACAGTGCTGAATTTATGCCATCCGGCACTAAAGTCGTGGAGGGCTGCCAAAATCTCTTCCGATTTAATCGAACATACCAATTTGATAAATGATCATTCACAAATTCCTGAATGGCACGAGCCGCTTTGGTTGGCTCATAATCGTTGTATGCTGCTGTTACTTCTTCAATGAGTGATTGCTCTTTCGTGATGATCCAGCGGTCAAGTGAAGACAACTGATCATACGGAACATTATTCATTTCGTCTTTGACAAAACCATCAATGTTGGCATACAATGCAAAAAATGAATATGTGTTTTGTAAGGTGCCAAAGAACCTTCGCTGTACTTCACCAATACCTTCCATGTCAAACTTGAGGTTGTCCCATGGAGGAGCATTTTCAATCATGTACCAGCGCACGGCATCTGGGCCAAATTTTGAAATTGTCTCAAATGGATTGACCACATTGCCTTTGCTCTTCGACATCTTGTTGCCATTCTTGTCGAGCACGAGACCGTTTGAAATGACATTCTTAAACGCCACACTATCAAACGTCATGGTAGCAATTGCATGAAGCGTGAAGAACCATCCGCGCGTTTGATCCACACCCTCAGCAATAAAATCCGCTGGGTAGCTATCCTTGAAAATATCTTTGTTCTCAAACGGATAATGCCATTGCGCATACGGCATGGCTCCGGAATCAAACCACACATCGATGAGATCGAGTTCGCGATACATCGGTTGACCGGATGAACTCGCCAAGATGATCTCATCTACATAAGGGCGATGGAGGTCAAATGCTGAATCTTGAACGTTGAATTTTGAATTTTGAATTCCTGCTTTCCTGGCTTTCTCTACCTCCTCGCTTAATTCCTGAATCGAACCAATACAAATTTCTTCTTTACCATCTTTCGTACGCCAGATAGGAAGTGGGGTGCCCCAATAACGCGAACGCGATAAATTCCAATCTACCAGATTCTCCAACCAATTGCCAAAACGGCCTGAGCCTGTTGACTCTGGTTTCCAGTTGATGGTTTTATTTAATTCAACCATGCGATCTTTCAAAGCAGTGGTCTTGATGAACCAACTGTCCAATGGATAATACAATACAGGTTTATCTGTGCGCCAGCAATGTGGGTAGCTGTGTTCGTACTTCTCTACTTTAAATGCTTTGTTCTCTTCCTTTAAGATGATGGAGATAATGACATCCGTATTTTTATAGTCTGCATGAGACTCATCTTCATTCGTATAATTCTTTACATAGAAATCATCTGGCCCTAGATGCTTGTGGGTTTTGATTCCATACTTCTTGACACCATCTTCCAGCTTAACACCAATCTGTTTTACA
>JANOLM010000569.1:0-4943 GCA_031419815.1 Bacteroidia bacterium | reverse complement strand
AAAATTATATTCTCAGCTACTGGCAATTTATTTAGCTGGGAGATTGCTTCAGGAACTTTCACTCAACATACTGACTTTCGAAAAGGAACAAAAAAAGCTGATACAAAATTAAGTGAACAGGAGAAGTGGCTCAAAGCCGATCAGCTTGCTTACATCGAAGTATTGAAACAACGAAGTGATAACAAGAAGGCATCTGATAAAATGCAGAAAGCCGATCGTCCAAAACGACCGAAAGAAATCTATTTGGATGAAAAAAATATCGATAATATTCAACTTAGCCCTGATCAGAAATACATTACCTATCGTCTTTCCAAAAATGCAACTGTCAAAAGCGCTATTGTGCCGAGTTATGTTACAGAGTCTGGTTTTACTGAAGACCTTCAGGCGCGCACAAAGGTAGGGGCTGTACAAAATGCTTCGGAGTTATTTGTGTATGATCTCATGAAAGATACAGTGTTAGCAGTAAAGACAAATGATATCCGGGGAATATATGATGTTCCGGAATTCACAAAAGATTATCCTGTTAAGAAACCGAAAGACGACAAAAAAGAAAAAGAAGTTAAGCCAGAGCCACGAACAGTAACCATGTCAAGTTTAACCTGGTCTGGCGATGGAAAAAATAATGTGATCGTTATTCGTTCACAGGACAACAAAGACCGCTGGATTATGTCGCTTGATGTAGCCACACAAAAATTAAAGTTGATCGACCGCCAGCACGATGAAGCCTGGATCGGTGGGCCGGGCACTGGTTTTTTTGGAGGCAATTCATTGGGCTGGGTGAATGATAATACACTTTGGTTTCAATCCGAAGAATCAGGCTACTCCCATCTTTACACGTATGATTTGGCGACCGGAAAGAAACAAGCGCTTACTTCGGGAAAGTATGAAGTGCAATCAGTTGATATCTCTACCGATAAAAAATTCTTTTACATCATCACGAATGAAGTGCATCCTGGAGAGAAACAGCTTTACAAATTACTGGTAACGGGAGGCAAAGCAGAAAAGCTAACTTCGATGACGGGCGCACATGAAGTCACATTATCGCCAGACGAAAAATGGATAGCCTATCGCTATTCGTACAGCAACAAACCCTGGGAGTTGTATCTTCAAGAAAATAAAGTCGGAGCCAAGCCTCAGGAAATCACATCATCACTTACAGCTGAATTCAAATCATACGCTTGGCGCGCTCCAGAGGTAACTACATTCAAAGCTCGCGATGGAGCCAATGTTTACACAAGAGTTTACAAGCCTGCTAACCCAAATGGAGCAGCCGTTGTATTTGTGCATGGAGCGGGTTACTCACAAAATGCGCACAAGTGGTGGAGTAGTTATTTTCGCGAATACATGTTTCATAATTTATTAGCCGACAAAGGTTACACTGTTCTTGATTTGGATTATCGCGCAAGTGCTGGCTATGGGCGAGATTGGCGTACAGGCATCTATCGCTTCATGGGTGGAAAAGATTTAACTGATAATGTTGACGGTGCAAACTGGCTGGTGAGCAATTACAACATTGATCCAAAACGAATTGGAATTTATGGCGGATCGTATGGTGGCTTTATTACATTGATGGCAATGTTCACCACACCCGATGTGTTTGCCGCTGGTGCTGCACTACGTCCTGTTACAGATTGGGCGCACTACAATCATCCTTATACAGCAAATATTTTAAACATTCCTGCTGCTGATAGTATCGCATTCGCGAAAAGTTCGCCACTTTATTATGCAGAAGGATTGAAAGGACATTTGCTAATTTGCCACGGCATGGTGGATGTAAACGTACACTTTCAAGATGCAGTTCGCTTGCAACAACGCTTGATTGAATTAGGTAAGGATAACTGGGAGCTTGCCGCTTATCCGGTAGAAGATCATGGTTTTGTAGAACCTAGCAGTTGGACAGATGAGTATAAAAGGATTTTAAAATTATTTGAAGCGACCTTAAAGAAATAAAATATCAGGTTTCTTTAAAACTTCAATTAACACGTATCAACTTAAAACAATCAAATAATATACACATGAAAAAAGTACTTATTATAATGTTCTTCAGTCTCGCCAGCGCATTCGCAATGAAGACAACCGGCCAGGGAACTCAACTTCTTCGGCAGCCAACAATAAGCGATTCAAAAATTGTTTTTGTTTACGCCAATGATCTATGGTCGGTCTCTAAAGAAGGTGGCGATGCTGTCAGGCTCACCACCCACGAAGGGCTTGAAAGCGCTCCGCATTTTTCTCCAGACGGGAAACTGATTGCGTTCACAGGTCAATACGATGGCAATACCGATGTGTATGTCATTCCCATTGAAGGCGGCCAGCCCGCGCGGCTCACCTGGCATCCGGATGTTGATCAGGTAACAGGGTGGACACCCGATGGAAATGAAATTCTTTTTGCCTCTGCACGAGAAAGCGTGCCCACGCTGGAATCAAAATTCTATAAAATCAATAAGAGTGGAGGCATGGAAACAGCTCTTGCCATTCCAAGGGCTGTAGCTGGAGAAATTTCTGAAGACGGAAATTATATCGCCTATCAACAGATTGGTTTTTGGGATGCCGAGTGGAGAAACTATCGTGGCGGACAAGCCAAGCCCATTTGGATTGTGGACATGAAAAATTATTCGCTTAAGATGACTCCGCAAACGGATAATGAAAGACATACCGATCCTGTATGGTTAAATGGTGTAGTGTACTTTTTATCTGAACGCGATTATGCCAACAACGTATGGTCGTTCAACCCTTCTACCAATGAATTAAAACAACATACCTTCCACAGCGACTTTGATGTAAAAAGTCTTGATGCTGGCGGAGGACAAATTGTGTATGAGCAAGGCGGCTATTTACATTTACTAACTCCGGCAAATAGTTCAACTAAAAAATTAACCATCACTGTTCGTGGCGACTTTAATTGGTCACGTTCCAGATGGCAAGATGTAAAATCAACCTCTCTTCAAAATCCTTCCCTTTCTCCCACCGGGCAGCGTGCTTTATTTGAATATAGAGGTGAGATTTTCACGGTGCCAAAAGAGAAAGGCGATTGGCGTAACATCACCAATACTTCTGGTGCAGCTGATCGCTATCCGGTTTGGTCACCAGATGGAAAAAAGATTGCCTGGTTTTCCGATGGCAGCGGTGAATATCAACTCATGATTTCTGACCAAGAGGGGTTGGAAAAACCAAAGAGTTTTGCAATCCCAAATCCTACCTTCTTTTTTAAGCCGGCATGGTCGCCTGATGGAAAGTACATTGCTTTCACAGATACAGATTACAATCTTTGGTATATTGATATCGCCAACGGGCAAACAAAAAAAGCTGATACAGAACGATACGCTCATCCCAATCGATCACTCAATCCCGTCTGGTCGCCAGATAGCAAATGGATTGCGTATGCCCGTTTGATTGACACTCACTTTAAAGTAATAAAAGTTCATCAGGTAGAAACCGGGCAAAATCTGCAACTCACCGATGGCATGGCCGATGCAATCTCACCTGTGTGGGATGCCACTGGAAAATATCTGTATTTCCTTGCCAGCACTAATTACGGTTTGAATACGGGATGGCTTGATATGAGCTCATACGATCGCCCAGTTACCCGCGCACTCTATGCAATTGTGTTGAGCAATACCGATACTTCTCCAGTGCTGCCTCGCAGTGATGAAGAAACAGAAAAATCTAAAGAAGAAAATTTACCTGCCGCGACTTCAGATAAGGCAGAGGGCAAGCAAGTAAAAGAAACTTCTGTAACACCGATTGTGAAGATTGATGCAGACGGGATAAGTAAGCGAATAATTGCTGTGGATATCCCGTTAAGAAACTATACCGAATTATTTCCCGGACCAGAAAACTACGTCTTTTATGCAGAGAGCGTTCCCAATCAATTGGGGCTTACCTTAAATCGATATAATTTTAAAGATCGCAAAGCGGAAGTCTACCTTACACCCGTAAACGAAGTTACAATTTCGAAAGACCGAAAATCTTTACTGTATCGCAGCACTTCCAATTGGGGAATATTATCGACAACTGATTCAAATAAAAAACCTGGAGACGGAAAACTGGAAGCACTATCTTCCTTAAAGGTAAAGATTGATCCGCGTGAGGAGTGGAAGCAAATCTTTCGAGAAGGATGGCGCTACCAGCGCGACTTTCTATATGTGAACAACACACACGGTGCTCCCTGGAACGATGTTTACAAATGGTACGGTTCCTGGATAGAGCATGTGCAACACCGTACAGACTTAAATTATGTGGTTGATATACTTGGTGGTGAAGTGGCTATCGGTCACTCTTATACAAGCGGTGGAGATTTTCCGGATGTTCAAAATGTAACGATCGGCTTGCTAGGTGCAGATTACGAGATAGACAAGGGTATTTATAAATTCAAAAAAATATATACAGGCGAAAGCTGGAATCCTGAATTGAAAGCACCTCTGCGTGAACCCGGTATAGGTGTGAAAGAAGGTGACTATTTATTAGAAGTCAATGGCAAGGCCGTTACAGGAAATCTGTTTGCTTACTTTGAGGGCACTGCAAATCGTCAAACAAAAATTCGGGTAAACAGTAAACCCGTTATGGAAGGATCAAGATTAATTACGGTAGTGCCCGTTGAAAGCGAAACCCAACTTCGCAATTTCAATTGGGTGGAAGGCAACCGTAAAAAGGTAGATGAACTTTCTAATGGCAAGCTCGCCTACATTTATATACCCAATACCGGGCAACCGGGCTATACTTATTTTAATCGCTACTACTTTGCACAACAAGATAAAAAGGGCGCTGTTATTGATGAACGCAATAACGGTGGAGGCTCGGCTGCCGATTACATGGTAGACATCATGGCGCGAAATCTACAAGGCTACTTTAATAGCAAGGCTGGAGACCATAGACCATTCCTTACACCTAATGCCGGTATTTTTGGGCCTAAGGTAATGATCATCAATGAGCGCGCTGGCTCTGGA
>JANOLM010000568.1:0-2965 GCA_031419815.1 Bacteroidia bacterium | reverse complement strand
TTTCCAAGCCAACTATGGCGCAGTCTTTTATGGCTGGATGAGTTCTCAATACTTCCTCAATTTCTAATGCGGAAATTTTATATCCACCTGATTTAATAATATCGACAGAATTTCTTCCCATGATTCTGTAGTATCCATCTTCAACTATTGCAACATCACCTGTCTTAAACCAACCATCTTGCGTGAACGTATCTTTGGTAGCGTCTGGTTTGTTCCAATATTCACAAAATACATTTTCACCTTTTATTAACACTTCTCCTGGTTCATTTCTTTTTGATTCTATATAATTCTCATCGACTAAGCGAACATTTACGCCAGGCAATGGCATGCCTACATAGCCTGATTTTCTTTCCCCATCATACGGATTGCTAAGCGCCATTCCGATCTCGGTCATCCCATATCGCTCTAGTAAAGTATGGCCACTGATTTTTTTCCACTTCTCCATTACGGTTACCGGAAGTGCAGCCGACCCTGAAACCATCAGCCTGAATTTCTTCATAGCCTCGGTAAGAATAATTTGTTCTGATAATGGAAGTGATTCGTAATGTGTTATAAGTTTAAAATAGATTGTGGGCACAGCCATGAAAAGATTTACTTCCCCGCTTTTGAAAACATCAAACACACCTTCTTCATCAAACGCGGGCAAGAACTTACAACGGGCGCCACTGTACAAAGCGCATCCTATTATATTCACAATTCCATGTACGTGATGCAGAGGCAAGATGCAAAGTATCGAATCAGCATCGCTCCACTTCCAGGCATCTATCAATGGAGAGATTTGTGCATGCACGTTGATATGAGTGCTGACAACGCCTTTCGGTAAATTGGTTGTTCCGCTGGTGTACAAAATCATTGCCCTTCTATAATCTGAAACATTGGGCAATTCCTGCTGAACACTATCTAGTTCATCTTCTAAAACGATCAGTCGAATTTGCTTTTGTTTACTTAGATTTTTTAATATTGATTCGTACTCAGGTGAAACCACCAGAATTGAAGCGCTTGTATCTTCAATTACATATTGTAATGATGGGAGAGGGTGTGACAAACAAAGCGGTACGGCAATTCCACCAGCGCGCCAAATCGCCCATTGTGTTTTTACATAATCAAAACCAGGATTCACCATAAAGCAAACCCGTTGTTCATTCAAATCATTCTCTCCATTTAAAAGGAATGAAGCAAATTGAGAAGAACCGTTTAGTAGATCATTATACGTGTAGGAATGTTCATGGGAGATTATTGCAACATTGCCTGAATGTTTGTTGGCTTGGTGGATAAATTTAAGCATGGAATGGAGTATTGAGTTAGTTTTAAACTCTTTAACTATCGAAAGTTGTGCCTACTGCCGAGTGCCGAGTGCCTACTGCCTACTTTTTAACTATTCAAACGAATAACTCATTTCTCCCTCTTTGCCATCCTTGAGCTGAATTCCTAACCCCTTCAGATCATCACGGATTTTATCGGAGAGAGCGAAATTTTTATCTGTTCTTGCTTTCTTGCGAAGTTCAATCAAGACGTTGATTGTGCCATTCAGTAGTTCATCATCTTGTTCTTTCTCTTCTTTCAATCCCAATACATTTTCCATGAAACCGATATACGTATTTTTTAACGCAGAGAATGTTTCAGGGCTAAGCTTGTCAAAGGGTAAGTTGCCCGATTTAATATCGTTGATTCGCGCTGACATTTCGAATAATACAGCGAGAGTTTTAGCGGTATTAAAATCATCACTCATATTCAGATAGCAGTCATCCACCAGGCGATTAATGTCTTTGTCTAACAATGAATCGCTTTTCTGTCCACCAGGATGATTAAGATTTTTTATTGTACTTAAGGCATTCACTAATTTCCTAAATCCTTTTTCGGCAGAGCCTAAAGCTTCATTCGAGAAATCCAATGTGCTTGAATAATGCGACTGTAGCATAAAGAATCGCACGGTCATCGGGCCGAATCCTTTTTCCAGCAAAGGATGGTTCCCAGAAAATAATTCTCGTGGTAAAAATGAATTGCCTAAAGATTTACTCATCTTTTGACCATTCACGGTTAGCATATTGGTGTGCATCCAATACTTAACCGGGTCTTTTCCGTTAGCGCCCACAGCTTGCGCAATTTCACATTCATGATGCGGAAACTTTAAATCCATTCCACCACCATGAATATCAAAAGATTCGCCTAAGTATTTTGTGCTCATCACGGTACACTCTATGTGCCACCCCGGGAATCCTTCTCCCCATGGTGAGGGCCACCTCATAATATGAAAGGGTGAAGCTTTTTTCCAAAGAGCAAAGTCAATTTTGTTTCGTTTCTCATCCTGACTATCAAGCTGCCGGCCGCTTTCCATCAATTCTTCAATCACCCGTCCGGAAAGGATTCCGTAGTTATGTTTTTCGTTGTACTTCGTAACATCAAAATAGATCGACCCATTAGCTTCATAAGCAAAGCCGTTATCAATTAATTTTTTGGTGATTTCAATTTGCTCTACAATATGACCTGTAGCCGATGGTTCAATGCTAGGAGGAAGGATATTAAATTGTCGCATCACTTCATGGAAGTCTTCCGTGTAGTTTTTGACAATTTCCATTGGTTCCAATTGTTCCAGGCGTGCCTTCTTTGCTATTTTATCCTCTCCTTCATCTGCATCATTTTCAAGATGTCCAACATCGGTAATATTACGGACGTATCTCACTTTATACCCCAGATACCTGAAGTAGCGAGTGATAATATCGAATGAAAGAAAAGTTCTAACGTTGCCAAGGTGAACATTAGAGTAAACCGTAGGTCCGCATACATACATTCCTACCTGGCCTGGGTTTACAGATTGAAATAACTCTTTGCTTCCGCTGAGGGAATTCGTAAGATGAATTGGGAATTTTCGGTACACAGTTATTCTGAATTTTGAGCTGCGAAAATACAACTTATTGGAATACGATGTTGAATCGAATTAGTGTCTGTCCATAGAGTCGGGTAACTC
>JANOLM010000567.1:0-8905 GCA_031419815.1 Bacteroidia bacterium | reverse complement strand
CTACATTTAATAATATGCACATAACCCTCCATCGATAATCTCTTAAGCAAACCTTTCGTTTAAAATCCAAGGTGTACGACAGTTTTGCGATTTCTCTTTGGGCTAAACCCGTCTTCTATTTATAGAAATTACCACTGGCTTAAACCCGTGACAATTGAAACAATTTCTATGGGACTTTAGTCCCTACTAAAAAAATGTCGTGCCCCAAAAATCTATGGAAATCCTATAAATCCTTGTAGTTTTACCAGTAAACAAATAAGTACGTATGAAGTTTTTTATTGACACCGCTAATCTTAACGAAATTAAAGAAGCGTATGACCTGGGGGTATTGGATGGTGTGACCACAAACCCTTCCTTAATGGCCAAGGAAGGCATTTCAGGCAAAGAAAAGATCATGGCTCATTACAAGGCCATTTGCAATATTGTAGATAACAACGTAAGTGCCGAAGTAATCTCCACAGACTTCAATGGCATAATTGCAGAGGGCAAAGAACTTGTTAAAATTGATGATAAGATTGTTGTTAAAGTGCCGATGATAAAAGAAGGCGTAAAAGCCATCAAGAAATTCTCAAGTGAAGGAATTCGAACGAATTGCACGCTTGTCTTTTCATCAGGACAAGCACTTTTGGCTGCCAAGGCCGGGGCAAGTTATGTCTCTCCATTTATTGGCCGCCTGGATGACATTGGCCAGGATGGTTTGGATTTGATCGCACAACTAAGGCACATCTATGACAATTACGGATATGGCACGGAAATCCTGGCAGCATCCATTCGTCATACCATGCACTTAATTAAATGTGCCGAACTTGGTGCGGACATTGTAACATGTCCACTTAAAGTTATCACTGATTTACTACATCATCCCCTGACCGATTCAGGGCTGGCTAAGTTTTTGGCAGATCATAAAAAGGCTAACGGTTAAAGCGGAGTTTTAGAGCTACCATAATGTTTTCTACCGATCCAGTCGTTCGTATTAAAGATGCTACTATTTTTCAGGACAATAATTCAGTCCTGGATAATCTTACTTTAGAAATCGAGAAAGGTGAATTTGTTTTCTTGATTGGCCGAACGGGTTCAGGAAAATCTTCCCTTCTGAAAACATTGTATGGCGATCTGCCTTTACGACTTGGCGATATCAATATTGCAGGCTTTAATATTCGCGAGATTAAAGATCATCAGGTTCCATTACTGCGAAGAAAAATCGGGATCATCTTTCAGGATTTTCAATTATTCCCGGATCGCACCGTGGGAGAGAACCTTCACTTTGTAATGAAAGCAACAGGCTGGCGCGATTCGGCTAAAATGAAAGGCCGACTTGCCGAAGTACTTATGAATGTAGGGCTTGGTGCGGTTGAGAAAAAAATGCCACATCAGCTTTCTGGTGGAGAACAGCAACGCGTGGTTATAGCACGTGCCTTACTTAATGAACCACTTATTTTAATTGCCGATGAGCCTACCGGCAATCTTGATCCGGAGGTTTCCAATGGCATACTGAAAACCTTTCAACAAATCAATAGAAGCGGCACGGCCGTGTTGATGGCCACTCACAGTTACGGGTTGATTCGAAAATTTCCCGCCCGCATACTAAAATGCGAAGACAAGAAAATCCTGGATTCTGCAAAGGAAAATTTTGAATTGAGTACGGAGTATTAAGAGTAATCTTACATCATAGCGTCAAGCTTTTGGAAATCCTGTGTGAACGAATCTGGGTTAATTGTTATCCGTTAATTGTAAAATTATTTCGTTTCCAGTTATCGCCCATTAACGATTAACTGTTTTCGATTAACGGGTTAACTCTATTTTAATTTCGCAAGGTTTTCTTTTGCAAGCACAAAATCAGGGGCCATCGTCACAACTTGTCCAAATAGCTTCTTCGCTTCCACCTTATCTCCCTGATCCAGCTTAATCATACCTTTCAAATTGAGAACAGATACTTTCATGGGATATTCCTTTGATTTCTTTTGGGCATCATTAAATGAAACCTTCAAGGTTTCTACATCTGGTTTTGTTAATAGAATATCTGCATTGGTCATACTTTCCGCATATCTTTTCAAATCGTATTGAAGAAAAGCAATTTTATACAGTGTACTGGAAGAGCCTGAAAGCAGGTAAAGGCTTTCATAATACTGTAAAGCTCTGTCGGTTACACCAAGGGACTCAGCCGAAGCTGCTGAAAGCTCAAGAAATGCCGGATCCTTAGGATTTCTTTTTAGAAGCTCCATGCCCACCAGAAGCGAGGAGGTATACTTCTGTTCCTGATAATAAAGAACAGCCAGGCTATAAATCAACGAATCGCTTCCAGGGTTCCTGATGATCAAGTCATACAAGGCATCCTTGGCTACCTGTTCATCTCCCCATTGAACGGCTACCGTATACTTTCTATAAAAATGCTGCGTCAGTACATCTATTTGCTGAACTGTGTCCGGGTTGACGACTGCTTGTGTTTGCACTGGAGGTTGTGCCTCAGCCTGGGATTTCTGTGCTTGTTGCTTTTCAGCCTCCTTTTTCTTTTTGCTTTGAGCTGTTGCACCGAAAGACAAGACAGTTGCCAGGAAGAAAGTTAAAATGATTTTCATAATGTAGTTCAAAGGTTTATTTCAGTTTTAGTTAGTCCTCTTTGTTGGGCAATCTTCATCATCAGTTGCCACGCTTCTTCGCGATCATTTTTTATCACTCCGTCCAATATCGCTTCGCGGATTTGCTCTTTAATCTCCCCAATAATCCTGCCAGGGGGCAAGTTAAATGTTTGTATTATCTCATCGCCAGAAATAGGAGGCTGAAAATTTCTAAGGTGGTCTTTCGCTTCAACTTCAATCATCTTTTGTTCCACGCGCTCAAAATTGCGGATAAACTTGGCTACTTTTTCATTGTTCTTAGAAGTTATATCGGCACGGCAAAGCTTCATCAGCGCATCAACATCTTCTCCAGCTTCAAACAACAACCTTCGCACGGCAGAATCTGTTACCTCTTTCACCAACGCAATAGGCCTAAGGTGCAAGCGCACAAGTTTCTGAACAAATACCATCTTCTCATTCATTGGTAATTTTAGTCTGCGAAAAATGCCGGGTGTCATTCTGGCTCCACGATCTTCATGGCCATGAAATGTCCAGCCCACTTCTTTATCGAAGCGCTTCGTTTGGGGCTTGGCAATGTCATGCAAAATAGCAGCCCATCTTAACCATAGATCATTTGAAACTTTAGAAACATTGTCCAACACCTGCAGGGTATGAAAGAAATTATCTTTGTGCGCGTGGTTATCCACATATTCCACACCGTGAAGTAGAATCATCTCCGGAAAAAATTCTTTTAATAGCCCGCTGTGAAACAATAGTTTGAAACCATACGATGGAACAGGCGATAAAATAATCTTATTCAGTTCTTCAATAATCCGCTCCATTGAAACAATCTTCAACCGGTTCGCATTTTTTATAATCGATTCAAACGTATCTGCCTCAATGTCAAAACTAAGTTGAGAGGCAAAGCGGATAGCACGCATCATGCGCAAAGGATCGTCAGTAAACGTAAGGTCTGGTTCAAGTGGTGTTTTGATAACCTTCTTCTTTAAATAACCGACACCATCAAATGGGTCAATCAGTTCTCCATAATTTTTGGAATTAAGGCTAATCCCCATGGCATTCATGGTGAAGTCTCTCCTTCTCTGATCATCGTCCAACGTTCCATCTTCTACAATCGGCTTGCGCGAATCATAACGGTAAGATTCTTTGCGTGCGCCAACAAACTCCAGCTCATAATCCTCATGCTTCACCATGGCGGTACCAAAATTCTTGAAGAAAGTGACAGGAGCATTTCCCAAACCTTTTGACACCTCGTGAGCCAGATCAATTCCATTTCCAAGGCAGACGAAGTCAATGTCCTTACACGGTCTTTGTAAAATCAGATCGCGAACAAAACCGCCCACCACGTAGGTTTCCAGCCCAAGATGTTGAGAGGCTTTAGATACCTTTTCAAAAACAGTATTACTCTTTAATTCCTTTGAAAAATTCATTTTGAGCTATCCAACTCTAAATTCAAACCTCAAAGGTATCAGGATTTTTCAGGGAATTAAATGCCAGGACTAAGATTCAAATTCAAAAATCCCTGAGCGTAATTCGAAAAGTTGAATTTGAAATTTTGCCCTACCCCTACTTTCGATTGAAGGTAGGGCACGGTATAAATTTCTCTCTCTTCTTTACCCTGGATTGCTTAATAATGGCCAGTTTGTATTTCAACGATACCTCATGCGTGCCGCCTGAGATAGGACCAAGTTCGGAAACTGTAAAATCATAGCTATAAGATACCTCGACTTTCTCAAACTGAAAACCTAAAATAACAACAACGGCATCCTGGCTGATGTTATCTTTTACATTTTGTTGGGCGTTTGTAACGCGTGCAACATACTCGTTTCCGGGAGTACAAGTTTGCAATTTTATTCACCAAGTTAAAAAACTGATGTAAGACTATAATTTTGAATTAAAGAATAGTACGCGTTGCAAACGCGCACTAACTGAGGTATCAAAGATAAAAAATGAACCTCTTTGATTTTGGGTGATGGCGATAAGCAATGCAGACCAACCGGTTCACAAGGGTAAGTTCATCTTCTTCAAAAAGTTAGTATACCTGGGATCACTCATTATATTTTTCAAAAGTGGATCACCTTTTAACCAAAACAACCAGTTGTCCTTTTTGTTATAAGCTGTTTCGAGCCATGTAAATGCTTCTTCTTTTTCTCCCCGAAAGGCATGGATTTGTGCCAGAAGGTAGCTCCAGTTATTCTGATATTTGTCCGTAAACTCTTCCAGCGTTTCATCAGCTTCCTTCTTTCGATTAAGTGCATGGAAGGCCAATGCCAGTCCAAATTTTTTAAAAATTTCCATATTTTCCTTTTGCATTTCCCTCAATGCCAAGTCAGGTTTTCCAAGTAACAAATAATTTATGCCCAGGTACAGGTGGGCACGTTGAAACCCCGGATCAATTTCCAAAACTTTTTTGAAAGATTTTATAGCATCATCAGAGCGGCCTAAATACGACTGGCAATTCCCTAGATTCATGTAATAAAGAGGTTTGAGCGGATTCAGGAGGATAGATTTATTATATAGCTGTTCAGCTTCTTTCCAACGGCCAACCAGACTCCGGATATCTCCTAATCCATTAAATATATCAGGATTTCCGGGCTCAAGGCTTAATGCTTTTTGAAAAGCTGCTTCTGCTCCCTGCCAGTCTAAACTATGGTATAGTTTCAAACCAGCCAAGCCCATATGGCCTTGTGCCGAGTTATCATCCAGAGCGATGGCTTTTTCAATTGCTTTTCGTGTTTTTTCAGAACCGTCATTTTGCTCAATATAGTTTTGCCATACCTGTCTTGAATAATTTCTTGCAATGGCTACCCATACCTTTGCATCGAGAGAGTCAATTGCTAAAGCCTGAAAGTATAAATCAAGGGCTTTATCCATATTCACCTTGTCCAGCTTATCATTAAAATAATTCCCCTGCAGAATAAGATTATGCACTTCAATATTGGTAGAAGAAGCTGCACTCTTCGGCACAGCCAGGAGCTTCAGTTGCAACTGATTCACTACAGCTTGGGCAATCTCGTCTTGCAATTTAAAAATACCTTCTAAGTCCCTGTCATATTTTTCACTCCAAAGGTGAAAGCCGTCAGCGGTTCTTATCAACTGGGCTGTAACACGAATCTTATTACCCTCTTTTCGCACACTTCCTTCCAGTATGTTAGCTACGCCAAGCTTCTCACCGATAATACGTAAGTCCTCATTTTTGCCTTTAAAAGAAAATGAAGATGTACGCCCTATCACTTTCAGTTCAGGTATTTTTGAAAGAAGGGTCAACAGCTCTTCGCTCAGTCCATCACTGAAGTATTCCTGTTCAGGATCATTGCTCATATTCACAAAAGGCAGAACAGCTATGGACTGCTCAGTACTCAAATCAATTTTAACATCTGATACTTTCCATGCAAATGGGCTTGTATAAATAATCAGGAAGATGATAATGATAAGATTGCCGATATAAAATGGAGCTTGCTTTTTCAGGCTATTGGGCTGAGCGATATAATAATAGAAAATTAAAGCAGACGGAATGGAGGAGAATCCAACAATCGTTAAAACCTTTACCAAACTAACAGGCCAGTCAAATTTCTCTGACATGAAATCAACCATCTGAATAAATCCCCAAACGAATCCAGAATATAAGAGCACATATTGAGGAACATTTCTTTCCCGTAGTTTGGCTATCAATTTTTGCATGAGCGCCAAATATACTTAAGAAATGAATGCATTCTCATTAAGATTTGAACCAAACTTTAGCTGGCGTGCGTTTGCAAACGCCCTATTGAAATGGGGTTGTACAAAAGAGAGATTGAGTTTGAGGATCAACTTTAAAGTTTACCACTTGAGGTGAACAATTACTATTGAAAGGTGAATAGTTGGTGGATATAAAACCAG
Organism: Bacteroidia bacterium; assembly: GCA_031419815.1. Lineage (GTDB taxonomy): Bacteria > Bacteroidota > Bacteroidia > Cytophagales > Cyclobacteriaceae > ELB16-189. Next base: position 2,450 of record JANOLM010000567.1, on the reverse strand, counting down.
ATTGCGTACCCGGAAAAACAGTAATCGTTGCCAGGGATGAAACACGTTCGCAATTATTAGCGGTGACGGCTCTCAGCCGAACATCAAATTGACGATCGACCGTGGTAATGTTTTCAAAACTTGTGGTGAATACAGGTGTGAAGCCCGGAGCACCTGGCAATTGGGTATTCGCAACAACAAAACCCAATCCCAACTTCTCATCTATTTCCCAAACGAAACGGTCAATCAAATCTGGCTGGCCGGCTACTGACGTATTCGTGAAGTTTACAGTAAGAATACTGCAACCAGAAAGTACATCCGGTGTGAAACTGGCATTCGGTAATGGGTCAACTGTAACAGGAACAACAAGAATTGAAGAACATGCATTTTGATTAGTGGTAACTCTCAAGGCTACCTGATACAGACCACCTGCACCCAACGATCGTGTAAAAGAAGTTTGATTGTCGAACAACGGGTCTTTTGTAAACGTGACACCATCGTAACTAAAATCCCACTCCTTCAAAGCAATAGTCTCTCCATTAATTGCAGTAAGAGTTGAGGCTTCTGAGAAAACACTTGGCTGTGTTTCACAAACTCTGGTAGCTGTAAATATCGGAACAGGGTTTTCGTAAACACGAACCTGAACCTCATCAATCGTTTCACAGGAGGTAATATTATCCCGGATCACCAATCTAACTTTATAGATCCCACGGTTGATAAAGTTTACATCAAACGGGCCTACTGCCACCGCAGAAAATCCGCCACCAGCAGGCTCTTGCCGAACCACAGCATTATTTTCATCATAAAATTCCCAACGCCATTGTGTGGTCGGTGTCGTGGCACCCAAAGAAATATCGCTGAACCTTGCGCCAAAAGTCGTCAAGGGTGTTGTTGACCTTTGGCAAAAATAAGGAGTGATTGTATTATTAGATAAATCAGTGATACCAATTTTTGCTATGAGGGAGGGAGATATGTCAATCATCCTGTCAAAAATTGCCACACAGTTACCTGCAGCATTCTGGTCTCTTACAGAAAGCCGAATTAACTTCTGTCCGGAGGTAAGGTATGCTACTGTTGGATTAGTAGAAGTAGATGTTGAGAGTGGCACGCCTGCACCCGTATTGTTGTTAAAAAACTGCCACGTATATTGAAATGAAGCTCCACCGATTGAAGGTGTTTCATTATCAAAATAAATATCATCACCTACACAAAAAAAAGTTTGTAGCGGCCCGCCCGCTGTACCCAATCTCGTAAAGAAATTCGGTTGAGGGGCGTCCACAATTACAATGCGTGCTGTAGTAACCTGAGGCGCGTTATCCCCACTCACTAAATTCCCATTTACGGGATTATACGGATTGCCATCTAACAGATTATTGTCATACGCATTGCACTGATTCCAATTTTTTAATGTAACCTCAAATTCTTTTCCAATATCCGCAAGGGCAGTTACAGGAACATTAATTGGAAGGCTCATCTGTCCGGGTGAGGTCACGGGGTAAATTGGATTTCTTAAAGGCGCTGGATTCCGATAAGGATAAACTCCTGGCAAAATACTGTTTACCTGGGTGCCCGGAATCTGGCTGGCGGCCGAGCCAGTTCCATATAGCCATTGAATCCATCTGGGCTCATTATTTTCGCGTGTCGCGCGTGGAAAACAATTCCAATCGCTGTTGTCTGTAAATGAAAGAGTTGCAGCATACCCTTGACAAACCCGAAACACAGCCGGGCTGATGGAGATCACATCATTTGTCCACACTACAACTTGCGTATTAATGGGGACTACACTTCCTCTCGGATTGCAGGCGTTCTCCGCATCAATCACAACATCGTAGCCACAGTCAATGCCCGTATTCGGGTACGTGTGATTTATGTTTACCCCTGTTGCTCCTACCTGGGTATAGGTTTGTTCGGCAGTGCCGTCACCCCAGTCTACAAAATATTTTGTACCTGGAACAGAGGATAGGTAAAGCGTTTGAATATTTACAGTAAAGGGAGCACATCCCCTGCTGCTGGTAAGAAAGGCAAATCCTGGCTCCATGATACCAGCGCATTGCGACCAGGCATCAAAGGCACTAACGACAACTAAAAAAATGAAAAGAAACCTGTAGAGGGAACGTAATTTTCTAACCATGTTTAACCGGATCTAATACCCGATCAAGCCAACAAGACAACGTTAATAAATGCAAAACCCCAGGAAGAAACCAGCAGAAATGATGCCTTTAAAGAAATCTACGTTAAACTGCTGAAAAGAAAGTCAAGGTGATTTAATTGGGGTTAGATTCCCCGATTTACTCGTTCCAAATGAATGGATTGATCACCTCATCCTGCCTTCTCCAGGAAAGTGTTGTTGCACCAGGAAGTTTACCTTGCAGGGTTGTTAAGGGCATCGGGGTGACAACTCCCTTCTCCTCAAGGAGAAGGGTTGGGGATGAGGTGATAAAAGTGTCACCTCACCCCCACCCTCTCCGAAA
>JANOLM010000566.1:0-2706 GCA_031419815.1 Bacteroidia bacterium | reverse complement strand
TATTCTATCCGCGGCTTGCAGGTGACCAACAGTGAAACAGATTTGAAGATCAATGCCGTAGGGAAAAGTAATTTCACTATTGTAAAAAAAAGTAAAGACACTGCGGGAAGCATTTCTTTTGATTTACGCAATGTGCGGCTCATCAATACCAGAGTTAGCTACGCTGACAAACAATCACAATTGCATCATATTTTCGGAAGTGAGAAACTGGTGGCTTCCATTTCCACAAAAAATAATGTCTATGATATTGTTGCAGAGGGCGATCTTTTAACCGAGCAAATTGGAATTGGAAAAAATCTGTTCTTAAAGAATAAATTGTTTGACGTTCAAACGCAACTCACGTATGATGACGTGAAGAAAACCGTGGATATTGATACCTCCACCTTAAAAACCAAAACATCCACTTTTGACGTTTCCGGTAATTACTTCTTCAAAGACAAAAACATCATAGATATTGCTGCTACCGGAAAAGACACGGATATTCAAACCTTGTTGTCACTCCTTCCAGATGAGCTCAGTCAAAAGCTAAATCAATACGAAAGCAAAGGCGATATTTATTTCAACGTAACTTTGAAAGGAGAAATCAGCGATCAAAAAAGTCCGTTTGTCTCCACCAGCTTTGGCTGCAAAGATGCTACGCTATTTCATCCAGACTATAAATCGCGGATTGAACACGCTAACCTGGAAGGATCTTTTGCCAGCCCATCGTTCACTGAACTTTCACGTGCTGAACTATTCCTCAAAAATATTTCGGGCGATTTAAATGGGAAACCATTTACGGCAAATCTGGGTTTGCAAAATCTGGAAGACCCTTATCTGGCATTTGATTTTAAAGGAGATCTTGAAGCTGCCGACATTTTAAATTTTTATCCGTTACCCGAAATAAAAGACTTGACCGGAGGCATCAAAGCCGATTTTTCATTTGAAGGTCAGGTGTCGTTGTTGAAAAAGAAAGCCACGGCTCAGCAAGTTCGCACATCAGGTTCAATTGAAATGAGCCGCGTTAACTTTAGCTATGGCAAAGAGAAAATTCATTTCAAGGATCTGAATGGCAATTTCCAATTCAACAGCAATGACTTGGCGCTAAGCAATGTGAGCGGGCATTTCGAAAACAGTGATTTTATGCTAAATGGTTTTTTCAAAAACATTGTAACCTTCCTATTCTTCGATGATCAGCCCGTAGGCATTGAAACCGATTTAAAATCAAACTATCTGGATCTTGATCAACTTTTTTTGATCGGTTTCACAGGAGAGTCCTCGGGCTATAATTTTAGCATCTCTCCTAATCTGAATTTAAATTTTAACTGCGATGTGAAAGCATTAAAATATAAACGATTTAAACCAACGGCCATTAAGGGCGATCTGCTGGTGAAAAACCAGGTGGCGGTGTCGCGAAATATTTCGCTCAAGGCTATGGGTGGAGACTTAACGCTTAACGGCATTGTGGATGCCAAAAACCCAAAGGCAATTGATGTGATCAGTTCATTTAAACTGAATGGCGTTCAGGTAGACAGTATTTTCCATGTATTTGAAAACTTCCATCAGGACTTCATCGAAGACAAGCATTTGAAGGGACAGACGTTTGCCGATGTGTCTTTGGAAATGACCTTAAATCAAAAACTTAATCTGGTGCCTGAAACGTTAATTGCCGATATCAGCGCCACGATCAAAAATGGAGAACTTAATAATTTCGAGCCGCTTCAAAGCCTTAAAAAATACCTGGACGATGAAACTCTGTCGCGCCTCCGCTTCGCGGATTTAAAAAATGACATTCATATCGAAAACAAAATCATCTACATTCCGCAGATGGAGATACGCAGCAATGCTACTATCCTTCAAGTAAGTGGCACCCACACGTTCGATCAAAAAATTGATTACCGTGTAATTGCTCCGCTGCGAAACAGAAAAAAGATTGACCCTGATGAAGCATTTGGCGCCATTGAAGAGGATAAAACTGGGAGAGCAAAAGTTTTTCTCAAGATCATCGGCACAACGGATAAATTTGATGTGAGCTACGACAAAGCTGCGCTTAAGAATAAACTAGGCAACGATATGAAAAAAGAAGTGCAGGAACTAAAAGAGGCATTCAGACTAAAAGGCAAAAAGAAAAAGAAAGAGTTGGAAGTTGAAAAAGATGATTATTTTGATTGGGACAATTAAAACATGAAAGGCAGTCGGCACTGAGAGATCTGCTCATTTAAATACATCTCAGAACTGACTAGTGTTAAGTTAACCGTGAAATGTTAATAGTTAATCGTAAAAGACACTGTAAAATCAGATAGCCTCCGCAAAGATTAACCGTCAAATTACAATTAACATTACACTAGAAGCTAATGGCTAGTAGCTCATTGAAGAGCTTCATCAAAAAATCATTCATCGGCTTCATTGTCTTGCAGCATGCTGCAACAGCTTTGAGAAATCTTTTGTCTTTCACCTCCACATCGGTAAATGGATGAGATACGACAAAGCTTTTGTGCCTGAGAATATCCAGGTGAGGATGGTCTTTAGGATAGCCTTTCGGTGCTGTTTTTAGTTTATCGAAATCACCCAGCTTGGGAAAAAGTTTTTTGAATTTCTTGTCGCTTACGATTTTTAGAAATCCTTTTGTGTTATAATCAATCTCCTGACGGATCTTCGCCAGGTTAGGTGCATCGGGCATATATATTCCGCCTGCTAAAAAACTTTTGTTGCCTGGCTCAATATGAA